>JAPLOC010001143.1 GCA_026692825.1 Planctomycetota bacterium
AGGCCAATCTGTTTCAGATTGTTCTTGCACTGCGCCCGCCGTGCCGCCTCGCGCGCCTGCTGGACCGCTGGCAGCAGCAGCGCCACGAGAATCCCAATGATCGCGATCACGACCAGAAGCTCAATCAACGTGAAACCACGGCGAACAGCAGAACGAGGTAGCATGGTGGATGACTCTGGTACGGATCCAGCGGTGAGTTCACGAGCACGACATTCAGTCCTCAGGACCGTGTCAACAGGTTCGCTGAGAACGGTCGCAATTCGACGGCGAAAAGCCACATCTTGCTTTTGCACATTGAATGCAACAGTGATTGTATCTCTGTCGCGATTGATTGGCAATCCCTCGAACGGAGAAAACGGCAATTTCGGAAATCCACTCACAATCCCTCACGCGGGAAGATACGCGATTCGCGGTGGTTGGCCTCAGCCGATTCAACGGCCGCGCAACGAGAATGCTCCGCGGAGTTGCGATCGGCTTCGCGCCCTGAATGGGAATCGATAACCTGAGACGCCAGATACGGCCCGGTTGCCAGCGTGACGACTGCACCGACTCCCCGGGCCCGCGAACGCAACTGGGAAAACCATGAAACTCGGACTCATCAACTCCGCCTGGGCTCAGGCGGGTCGCGAAACCGCCTGGGGAATCGCGAAGACCAAAGAGCTGGGCTTCGACACCATCGACATCTTCACCGATCCGCTGGATATCGATATCCGCGAGCGGCGTCTGATCAAGCGGGAGTGTGACCGGCAGGGGTTGCCGATCGTGTCGATCGCGTGCGTCGCCGTTGGCTTGGTCGATTTCAATCCCAGTGTCCAGCGTTTCAGCATCGACCGGGTAAAAGCGTATCTCGACCTCGCGTACGAATACGAAGCGAAGAACGTGCTGCTGGTGTTGGGGGAGTACATCTGGAATCAGGAAGTGATTCCCCCGGCCGAGCAGTGGCGGACCGCCGTTCAAAACTGCCAGCGGCTGGCGGAGCATGCCGAAAAACTCAATGTGCAGATCGCTCTGGAACTGGAACCGTTTGCGCTGTCGCTGGTGAACAACGTCGACACGATGGTGCGATTCATCGACGACGTGGGGCATCCGGCGGTACGGGCGAATATCGACGTGTCGCACCTCTGTCTGTCGCGCGTCGCTCCCGAAGAACTGCGTCGGCTCCAGGGGAAGGCGATTCACGTCCACATTTCCGACTGTGACGGGAAACGCCACGGCGACCTGCCGCCCGGCCGGGGGGTGGTCGACTTTGATCCGTACCTCCGCGAGATCAAGGCACTGGGCATTGACGGCAGCATTTCGATCGAGCTGGAATACTCACCCGAACCCGACCAGATTGAAGCTTGGGTGGCCGAGGCACATCGCGAGACCAAGAAACTGATGTCGGGCGTCGGTTTACTGGGATAGTTTCACGACGGCCCGCGCGATGTTGACCATCGAAATGGTCAACATCGGCAGCAGAGTGGCCAGCCCCAGATAGCCGACCACCTTGAAGGCGGCTTTGCCGTTGATCATCACAGGTAGCAGTTTGCCTTTCCACTCGGGATGTTCTTTCTGAGCCGACTGGAAAACCTGTTTCTCAACGGGGCTGGAGATTCGGTAGAGCGAACCAACCAGTTTTCGGCCCTCTTCGGGAGAATCTGCCATCACCAGCAGGAAGCGATCACGGACGGGCATCGCGAAGAACTTGTCGGCATACAGCGGCTTGCCGTTTCGCTCCATCTGACCGACCCACCCGGTGTCGAAGAGCGTGCGATCGGACAGGTACGGCCCGCCGAAAAAATTTGACCAGTATGAACCGGAGTAGAGCAGCAACGCGACAATTGCCGTCAGGAGAATGAGATTGACCGTCAGCAGGCGGACACCGGGGCGCGGCGGGGATTTCATTGATGCGGGCTGATGGGGGCGTGGAGGCGTCAGTCGGCGAATGATAGTGTGGGTTCGAAATCACGGACAACCGACCGTGACTTTGGACCCGCAGGCGATCAAAGGTCGTCGTCGACTCGCTCGATCGACTAGAATGTTGGAATCCTCCACTGAGTCTTCCGACCAGACCGACATCGCCCATTTGATGGATTCATGTCCAAGCATCACCCGCATTCTCCCAAGACCGACGTTCCCAAGGCTCCCGTCAATCGAGAAACGCTCGGCGAACTCTGGCGTCTGTTCGCCTACCTGCGACCGTATCGAGGGCGTTTCTTCGCCGCCTGGACCTGCCTGCTGATTTCCAGCGCGATGGCGCTCACCATTCCGTATTTTGGCGGGCGGTTGATCGATGGCGCGCAGCGCAGTCTGGCGTCGGGAGAGTCGGCGGCGGCGGACTTTGGCGGGCTCAATACGATCGCCCTGTTGCTGTTCGTCGTCGTCGCGATCCGCGCCACCTGCAATTACCTGCAGTCGCTGTGGGGGACGGAAGTGGGGGAACGGACGATGGCCGACCTCCGACGCGACACATTCAATCGGATCATTCACCTTCCGATGTCGTTCTTCGCGCAGCGCCGTGTCGGCGAACTCACCAGTCGCATCGCCGCCGACCTGTCGCAGATCCAAGGGACGCTCACCGGTTCCATTCCGCAGTTCCTGGGGCAGTTGGTCACACTGTTGGGAGGGATCGCCCTCATCTCTCTCACCTCAGGCAAGTTGACGATCATTGTGTTGCTGATGATTCCGCTTCTGGTCTTCTCGGCGATGATGTTTGGTCGCAAGGCGCGAAAACTCTCGCGCGAATCGCAAGACCGCCTCGCCGACACCGCCGTTGTCGTCGAGGAATCGCTGCAAGGGATCGCCACCGTCAAGGCGTTCGCCCGCGAAGAATTTGAAGGCGAGCGCTATGCGGGGGGGATGCGGGTTTTGATCGAGGCGGCGATGCGCAGTGCCCGCCATATGGCGATGTTCGGTGGTTTCATGACGTTCGCCGGAATGGGGTCGATGATCATCGTCCTGTGGTATGGCTGCAGGTTGATTCAGACCGGCGAGCTCACCGTGGGCAACATGACCCAGTTCATGATGTACGCGATGTTCGTCGGGGGGGCGGCCGGCCAGTTCGCTCGCCTGTATGGTGACCTTCAGCGAATGCTCGGCGCGACGCAACGGGTTCGTGAGTTGTTGAAGGAGCCGACCGAACCAGGTTGTGAATTCGAATCGCTCCGCTCCGCGCCGTCTGAGAAGACCACGCCCTCCCTACCACGCGTCAATGGCGAAGTTTCATTCGAGGCGGTGGAGTTCGCATATCCCTCGCGAAAGGAGGTCACGGTCCTCAATGGATTGACACTGACGGCGAGTGCCGGCCAGCGGGTCGCGCTGGTTGGTCCCAGCGGTTCGGGAAAATCGACCATCGTTTCCCTCTTGATGCGGTTTTACGATCCTGATTCAGGCCGCGTGATCATCGATGGCAAAGACGCCCGCGACTATCCATTGCGTCCGTTACGCGAACAGATGGCGATTGTCCCTCAGGATGTGCTGCTGTTTGGCGGAACGATCGCCGAGAATATCGCGTATGGCCGGCACGGGGCGACTCAGGCGGAGATCGAAGACGCGGCGCGGCAGGCGAACGCGCATGACTTTATCAGCGGGTTTCCCGAAGGGTACCAAACGGTTGTCGGTGAACGGGGGGTGAAGCTCTCGGGAGGCCAGCGACAACGGGTGGCGATCGCCCGGGCGGTCTTGCGCGACCCGGCGATACTCATACTGGACGAAGCGACCAGCTCACTCGATTCAGAAAGCGAAAGTCTGGTGCAGCAGGCACTCGAGTCGCTGATGGAGGGGCGCACTTCGATCATCATCGCGCACCGACTGTCGACGATCCGCCGCGCGGATTGCATCTATGTCATTCGCGAGAGAACCGTTGTGGAGGCGGGAACCCATGAAGAACTGCTTGCCCAGTCCGAGGGCCTCTATCGTTCGCTCTCAGAGCTGCAATTCGAAATGTCCCCAGGCGAGCGGGGAGCGTTAGCTCCCTGAACCCGCGTCAAAAGCAGTTGGGTGTTGTGACCAGCGACCAACAATTGAAGTCACAACGCTACTCGTCATCGGCCGAGTGATCCGCCCCGTGGTGTGCGCCAGTCGAGTGGGCCTCGGGGTGACTCGCCCCCATTTTCGAAAAAGTCCAGTACCCAACGCAGGCCATGACGATCAGCGAATAGAAGAAAAAGAGTACCAGCATTTTGCCAATCACCGTGACCGCCTGCGCGTCTTTTTCGCCAAACAACTCCACTTCGCGCGCGTCGAACTCGGGTGTCGAGAGTCCCTGCCCCGAGGCAGCGGATGCGGTGTGGGCGGATTGAGACACGGCGAACTTCTCCTCACGTCGGTTGAAACAGAACGGGCGCGAGCCAGCGAAAACCCGCCAACTCCGCCCGTCATTCTGGCAATTCCTGGCTGGATTGTCGAGGCTAGTGCAGCAGCATCTTCAACCGCGGCCCGCTGTCGGTCTGCCTCAAGTCAAGCTGGCGTTTCGACAACGAGGGACTCACTTTGGAGTCAATCGCCAGCACCACTTTGCCATTGTGGGCGAACGTCTGGTCACCCGGCTGCAACGCACTGACTTTGATCTTCAACCGCTTATTGCGGCGAACGATCCGCAGGACGGCGGTCGTCCCTTCCGCTTTGAGCAACTGGGCCATCCGGGCCGCGGCGGGGGTGGTGACTTTCAACATGGAAGTTCCTTGAGAAATGGACCCGGGCAATGAGAAAAGAACACCCGGGCGGATGGAACGAAGAGCCCCCTCGGAAGAGATTTGAGGGAGGGGGGAAGCGGCTCGAGAGACGGTTGCCACCACGCGGCTTATTTGCAGGTGGCGACAACGAGTTCCGGTTCCGAAAGCGGCAATCCGGAAAGAGCTTCCACGCGCCAGGTACCGAATCCCAATTTCAGGCTGGCTAAGGAGATAGGTTACGAGGTCGAAGTGATTATACCATCGGGAGGCGGCGGAATCAATTGGCGCTGCGGGATGATCACTCCCCCGCTTCCCCCTTCAAATACGACAATAGATCCGCGAATTCCTGCCGGGTCACGTCCTTTTCGACTCCCTGGGGCATCAGCGAGACTTTCGACGCCACGATCTCCTCCAGATCGCTCCGCAGCAACGCCTCCTCTTTCCCCTGCTGCATCCGCAGGGTGATACTGGTCGGGTTCTCGGCGGCGATCAGTCCCGAGAGAGTCCGGCCATCACGGGTGAGGACGGTATACGAGGTGAACCCTTCGGTGATCTCGTGATCGGGAACGAGAATGTGCAGCAAAATCGTCGGCTTCGGCTGATTGCGAATCGAGAACAGGTCGGGGCCGACCGCGTACCCTTCGCGATCGAGCCGATGACAGTTGGCACAGACCCGTTTGAACACCACCTTGCCGTTCGTCGCGTTTGATTTCAGATCGACAACATCCTTGTAGCTTTCGTAGACCTTCGCACGATCTCCGGTCACAGTGCCGAAGATCTTTTGCGCAGCGGCGCGCAATTCGGGATCGGAATGTCCCGTGAGCTGTCGACGTCGAAAAGCGTCGATGGCAATCGCCGGGACACGTTCTTCCTGAACCGCGGTCAAAAGGCCTCGAACATGAATGGGAAGTGCCAGCAACGAACCGAGGACTTCATCACGCAACGCGGGAGAGTAGCGCGAGAACCGCTCCGAGGCCAGCAGTTCCTTCGAGACCTCGGGGCGTCGCAACGTCGCCAGTGCCCGGGCCGCCGCGAGTTGAACCTCCACGCCTTCTGGTTGATCCAACAGCGTCAGCAACGTCTGAGCGGAAGTGTCCCAGCCGGCGTGTCCCAGAATCTCCACCGCCGCTTTCCGGTTGGCGATCGCAGCGTTCGAATCGAGTGATTCACGAAGAGCCACGTCGATCAGACTGTCGAGCGACGCGTTGCCCGCTGCCGCATTCAGCATCGCGCGCAGCACATTGCCATCGTCCGGGATCTCCCCCCGTTGACGAAACGACTGCGCGAAGCCGGCCACCATGCGGAATTCGTCCAACCGACTGCGGACTGGCTTATCGACCAGCTCGGTGGCCAATCGCGCCGCCTGCTCC
>JAPLOC010001144.1 GCA_026692825.1 Planctomycetota bacterium
TAACGCCGTCCAGCCGTTGTATAGCCAGACGGTTTCAAATCCCCAGAGAAAACGTTCGCCGTTTGTGCCGGACTTCGGCGCGAACGTCAGCCACGGGGGGGAGACCTGATTGGCGCCATCGCTGACGCCAAAATTGTCCAATTCGCTGTTCAATCGGTATTGAATCACCGGGGGGGGCGACTGATTCTGCCGACCATAGTCGAGTGAGCCGACAAAATGCAGGTACTTGAATGGATGATCGTCGGGCGCGAAGTGAAATGGCTTGAGATCGACCAAGCCAATCACATCTTTGGCGGAGTTTGTATCGGGAACCTGGTGGTTGGGTCCATTGAATACGCCAAATTGATAGTCAACGCCCCCTTCCCAAAGACTTCCAAAAAGTGCGACCCCGGTTTGACGCTCGGGAATTACCGTATTGTTCGCCACCGATCGCTCTGTGGAAATCAGCTTGTCTTCGGGAAGTATCGACATTTCATAGAGAAACGGCGAACGCCAGTGTCCGAATCGGAGATTGACAGTTGGTGCCAGTTTCAAATCGATATAGGTGTCCAGAAGGTTGTAATTGCCGTAGGCCCATTGCAGCATCGTATAGTGGCTGACGGTTCCTAGCACATCCCCTGCGAAATAGAGACGCTGCCGGGGGACGGTGAACCCTCCCGGCGAATTCGCGGGCTGACCGACGATCTCGGTGTATTGCGCCTGAATCAGAGTGTGAAACGAGAACGTGTACCAGTCGTCCGGGCCGTGGATCGACAGTCCGTCGTCGACCGTAATTTGGGGCAGCCCGGAGGGATTCGGGCTGACGTCGTCAAGATCTTCCCATTCCTGCAAGGCGGCGGGTTTGACTTCGGTGCTGTCGAGTCCAGATTGCGTCGATTGTCCCGCTTCAACACGTTCGAGACGAGACTGGAGTTGTTTGTGGCTGCGGGACAACGCGTCAAAACGGTCCTGCAATTCAGAAATCGACTCGGATTGGGCTCGGTTCTCACCGCTGGAATCAGGAAAATCCAGATCGACCTGAGCCGACACCGAATTCACTTGGGCCAGCAGGGAAAACGCGACAACCCCGACCAAGAGCAGACCTCGCGCGACTCGTTGGCAACCATAGACATCGCGCGTTGTCAGCATGTAATCTCAGTCCGGACCAGATGACCACTTTGAATGGGTAGGACGACTGCCGGTTCGCGGAACGCGCGGGAACGGCATCCATGCGAACGAGATTCCGTCTCGATCGGAATGGCGCAGCGATGCGTTATGGAACCTGCCACGCGGCTGTGACAGCGTGGAAAGCGGAAAAGTGCAGGAAGGAAATCGGCGCGGAGGGGCTTCGGGGAGGGATCGCGAGTTTGCCACAGTTGGCCGAATTCGTCAATCCGAAATTCAGTTCACCACCGATCCACCGATCCACGCTGGTTGTTCAAGCGGGGCTGTGGCATTGGCTACGAAATCTCTCGTACGGCTTTTCGGCACGAACTTCCTGAAACGGTCAGTTCAAAGCCCGGGTTGTCGAACTGCTGGCCGAGCGGCGCGATGTTTCCGCGGTCGTCACCCAGATGCTGCGAGAACATGTTTCCGTTGCCGGCAGCAATTACGTGCCCACGATCTCGGAAGACTGGTCGAGGAGATTGAACCGACCAGTTCGTGGTACGCCGAGCGATTGTGGATGGAGATTACCGCCGCCGGCTTTCTCGACGATCTAACGGCTCTCGACACGTCAATGGCCCGGCTGATCCAATGGCTTCCCGCCGATCCTCCGCCGCCGGGCGATCCGACCGATCTGGATTTGTTCCGAGGAATTGCCTTAACCCGATTCGGCGGAATCCGACTCGGCATTCGCCACCCACAATCCGTTCGGGCTCTTGAGCTGGAAGAATCTGTTGATTGCCAGTTCCCAGTCGATGACAATACGTCGGTGTTCCTACGCGTTTGACGAGCCGCACTCATGTCGCACGATCCTGAAAGAATTGCCCAACTGCTCGATGCCGTCGCGGGGTTGCCCAACACGGATCGAAATGCGTTTCTCGAAACTGCCTGTGGTGGCGATCACGAACTGAGACGACTTATTGAAGAACTATTGTCCACCCGTGAGTTTACCGCCAGTTCGCTGGAGACCCCGACGGCCATTCAATCGGGCTTCGAAAATCACGAACTTGCCACCGCGGCCTACGTCGCGGATCCCGACGCGACGATTACAGGTCCGGAAGCACAAGCCGCAGCGGAAACGTTGATCGCCGACCCCACGCCGTCGGTCAGCCAGACGGAGGCCACTTCCAAGGCAGCGTCCCAGGTGGTGATCGCCGGTCGGTATGCGCTGGTGGAGTTGTTGGGACAGGGAGGGATGGGGGAAGTCTGGGTCGCCCAGCAAAGCGAGCCGGTCAAGCGTCGTGTGGCTCTGAAGCTGATCAAGGGGGGCATGGACTCGCGCGACGTCGTGAATCGGTTTGAAGCCGAGCGGCAGGCGCTCGCGATGATGGACCACCCCTGCATCGCCCGCATTCTCGATGGCGGTCTAACGGAAAGCCGACTCCCCTTTTTCGTGATGGAACTGGTGGACGGGCAGCCGTTGTCGAAATACTGCGACGCGGCACGACTGACGATCCGTCAGCGGCTGGAACTGTTCGTCTCGATCTGCAAAGGGGTGCAACATGCGCATCAGAAGGGGATTGTGCATCGCGACTTGAAACCGGGGAACATTCTTGTGGGGGTCGCCGACGGCCACCCGGTTCCCAAAGTGATCGACTTCGGGCTTGCCAAGGCGACCCAGGGGAAGCTGACCGAAGAGACCATGGCGACGACCTATGGAGCGGTGGTCGGGACGCTGGATTACATGTCCCCCGAACAGGCCGGCCTGTCGGGGGGAGATGTCGACACCCGGTCCGACATCTATTCGCTGGGGGTGATTCTGTACGAACTGCTCACCGGTTTGCGGCCGATTGAATCCAAGCAGTTCAAACCGGGGGGGCTGACGGAAGTCCTGCGCAAGATTCAACAGGATGAACCGCCTCGACCGTCTGCCCGGCTGGCAACCTCCCCCAAGCTGGTGCAATTGGCGGCGGCCCGGCAGGCGGAACCGCGTCAATTGACGGCCTTGTTGCGCGGCGAGCTGGACTGGGTGGTGATGAAATGCCTGGAAAAGCAACGCGACCGGCGTTACGAGACTGTGAACGCGCTCGCCCGCGACGTCGAGCGCTACCTGGCCGACGAACCGGTTGAGGCGCGTCCCCCCAACGCGAAATATCGAATCGGAAAGTTTCTGCAACGGAACAAGGGACCGGTGATCGCGGCGAGCCTGGTTTTTTTGGCGCTGGTCGGCGGGATCATTGGAACCGCGATCGGGCTGGTGCGCGCCATGCGAGCCGAGGAAGTGCTGGCCGATGAGGCGCGGCGTGCCGACGACGCGCGGAAAGAGGCGGAACGACAACTGGCGCACGGTCTGATCGCGCAGGGAGACGCGTTGTCTCTGGCATCGAGGATTCCCGAGGCGTATGCGCGGTACAACGAAGCGTACGACAAGTTTGTAGAATTGAAGGAGCCGCTGCTGGTGCCGGAGGCGGCGTTGTGGGATCTGGCGGAACGGAACGGCTTGCCGCTGTTGCGAACGGAGATTCTCGAAAGTGTTAGTTGCATTGAGATCACCCCAGACAATCGAACGGCACTGATCGGGACGGATGGGGGCGCACTGTGGTCGTGGGACCTGGCATCTGGACGCCGACTCCGTGTGTTTGATGGGCACACTGGCTGGATTTGGCCAGCGGAAGGACAATCCGCACTTTCATAGGACACTTGGACAAGGTGACCGACGTCGCACTCTCGCCCGATGGCAAGACAGCACTCTCGGCCAGCCGGGATAATTCACTGAAGCTCTGGGATCTGCGTCAGGGTGTGGAACTGCGGTCATTCACAGGACACACCGACGAGGCCAATTGCGTCGCGATTTCACCCGACGGCCTGACAGCCGTTTCGGGAAGCAGCGATAAGACGCTGAAGCTTTGGGACTTGGCTACCGGAGAACTGCGCCATACGTTTTCGGGATTCACCTCAGAGGTGCGCAGTGTCGCGATCTCTCCTGACGGCCGAACGGCACTTTCCGGGAGTTACGACGGAACCATGAAGCTCTGGGATCTGGAACGGAGAATCGAGCGGCGCACGTTCCTGGGGCATACGGAATTCGTGGCTCGCGTGGTTTTCACTCCAGACGGCCGTGCGGCGTTCTCGGGCAGCCATGACGGAACGCTGAGGCTCTGGGATCTGGAGAGCGGAAAAAGCCTGCGAACGTTCGGCGACGCCAACAGTGTCACGAGTGCCGGGATCTCGCCCGATGGTCGCGTCGCACTTTCCGGCAGTCACGGGCAGCCTCGGAGTTTTGCGTTGACGCTTTGGAACCTCGCAGAGGGAAAGGAGCGACGCCATTGGAAAAGTGGACGAATCCCTGTCAGCAACATCATATTCGCTCCCGACGGCCGGAGCGCGATTTCCGATGGTTGGGGGACGACAATGAAGTCTCGCGACCTAGTCAGTGGAAACGTCTTAAAAACCGTTCCCCGGCACCAATCCGAGAGGGCATGGTTCTTGTTCGATGCCAACAGTCAAACCGCTCTGGCAAAGAATTTCGGCGAGAAAACCCTGTTTGTTCTCGATCTGACGACCGGGCAAATCGCTCACAGACTTTCGGGACATGCCGACGAGGTGTGGTGCGCCACGCTTTCGAGAGACGGGAGCACCGCACTGTCGGGGAGCGAGGAAGCGACTCTCAAGCTCTGGGATCTGGCCAGCGGGAGCGAATTGCGCACCTTCGTTGGTCATTCCGGGCCGGTGAGATGCGTCGCATTGTCTCCTGACGGCCGGGTCGCAATCTCGGGGAGTGATGACAAGACATTACGGGTTTGGGATCTGGAGAGCGGTAAGACATTGAAGACAATTGGCGAGAACGACGCGGCCATTCTGGGTATCTCGGTCGCGGCTGACGGTGTCACGGGTCTCACCGCAGGCAGTGACAAAACCGTGAAGCTCTGGAATCTGGAGAGCGGTGAATTGCTACGTACGATGAGCGGACATACGGAGCCAGTCTACGCCGCCAAAATGACGAACGACGGTCGGTCCGCCCTCTCGACAGGGTTTGATAAGACCGTGCGGCTGTGGGACCTGGCAAGCGGAAAGGAACTTCGAATATTTCGCGACCACCCCCACCCCATCGTCAGCATCGGGATTGCGCCCGACGGCCGGACCGCGCTCTCGGGCGACATCCATGGAAATGTCTGGCTGTGGGACTTCTCGCGAGCCACGGCGTATCGGGAGCTTGAGCGGCGCGTCGCGGCCGCTCAGACGGCGCTGTTGAAGGATACCGGCGACCCACACGCCGAGGCGTCATTGGGAGAGTGGTATGCGTTCCGTGGCCTGGATCACTGGGGAATGGAATTCCTGCTCCGGGCACGTGACCGTGGAGTGAGTGACACAGCGGCGACGCTGGCCCGCTGCTACTGGAACCTTGGGCAATTCGGCGACGCCCAACGTGAGTTTCAGACTCTCGTCGAACAGTCGGCCGACACCGCGCAACGGGAGTACTTCTCCCAATGTCTACTGGCCGTGAATGAGGAAATCGAACGCGCTCGCCGGCGCGAAGTCGCAGTGACCGCACAACCACTCTCGGAAGCTGACATCGAGCGCATTTCCGGACTCTCCGCGACCGCACAAATTGCCGAGATTCAAGCGGAATTGCAGAAGCGCAACCCGGAGTTTGATGGAAAGATTCTGCCCACGATGGAGAACGATTGGGTCATCCACCTGGTCGTGCCGATGGCACATGTGACCGATGTTTCTCCTCTTCGCGCCCTGACACGGTTGCGATCTTTGGAACTCCAACGGTCGGCTGACCTAGCCGCGCCGGAGCCTGTCGATCTTGCGTCGTTGGTGGGACTGCCGCTGAAGCAATTGAACATTGCCCATTGTGCCGTTTCCGACCTGGCGCCCCTGGTTGGAATGCCGCTCGACGATTTGAATCTCCTCGGAACCCGGGTTTCGGATTTGAGCTCGCTGCGGGGGATGCCATTGATTCGATTGACCCTCATGAAATGCCCCGTATCCGACTTGTCACCCTTGGCGGAAATGCCTCTGGAAACGCTGAACTTGGATTTCACCC
>JAPLOC010001145.1 GCA_026692825.1 Planctomycetota bacterium
CCGCTGCCCACGCAGTTTGTCCCCGACCTCCCAGCCGAGGCCGAGGCAACGTCCGCTTCAAATGCGTTTCCCCAACAAGCTGGTCATTGAGGAACAGTTTCAATGTACCGGATCCCTCGCGGGTTCCCTCGGGATGGAACTCGGTCTTCAATGTCACTTTCCCCACAGGGACCGATTCTGAACCGGTGATGGTCGCGTCGGCGATGTCGAAACAGGTGTAGCGAAAGACCGGTTTTGAATCCTTGACGTACAACGACCAGCCCGCCGAGAAGGCTCCGCAACAGGTCACAACTCCTTCCGCGCCCCCTTCAGGAATTGTCACTTCCGCAGTGATGCTGTGTGCCCGCGGGAAAACCAGCGGACCGACCGGCTCAGGGAGCCAGACTCGGTTTCCAAAATAGGTCCAGGCCGTTCTCGGTTCACCCGCGATCCTGTTGCGGGGATCGAGCCGTTCGGAAAGTCGCGGATCGAGCGGAAAGACGTCGTACTTTCGCGCTTCTTCCAGAAACTTCGCCTGCAACTCCTTCAGCTTTGCCGGGTTCTTCGCCGCCAGATCGTCCGCTTCGGAAAAGTCGACGGCCACGTTGTAGAGTTCCCAGGGGGCCTCGTTAAAATCCCCGCCCCGACCGGCGGTGTCCCAAGGCACTCCGAAGCGGCTGCACGCCACCCACCCGTCGTGGTAGATCGCGCGGTTCGTGAACATTTCGAAGTATTGCGTGGTCCGCCGCTCTTTGGCCTCGGGGGCGTCGAAACTGTAGGCCATCGACACCCCTTCAATCGGCTTCTGCGCGATCCCGTTCACCGTTTTGGGTTCGGGGATCTTCGCGACTTCAAGAATCGTCGGAACGATATCAATCACGTGATGAAACTGAGTGCGGGTTTCCCCCTTGGCCTTGATCCCCTTGGGCCAATGCACAATCAACGGGTTTCGTGTGCCGCCAAAGTGACTGGCGACCTGCTTGGTCCACTGGAACGGACTGCACATCGCCCAGGCCCAACCGACCGGAACGTGCGGCTCGCTGCTGGGATCGCCGATCTCATCGATGTGGTCAAGCGTGCTGGCAAGTCCGAGTTGGATTCCCAACAGGCTGGCAAGTTCGCTGAATGTCCCTTCCAGTCCCCCCTCGGCACTGGCACCGTTGTCACCAATAATCGTCAGCACCAGGGTGTTGTCGAGTTCACCTGACGCTTCGAGGCTGTCGATCAGTCGGCCAATGTGGTGGTCGGTATGCGCCATGAAAGCGGCGTAGTTCTCCATCAACCGGAAATAGACTTTCTTGCTCTCCGCCGAGAGGGTGTCCCAGGCGGGGATTTCTTTCGGGCGCGGCGTCAGCTTCGTCCCCGGAGGAATGATCCCCAGTTCGAGCTGACGGGCGTGCGTCAGTTCGCGCTGTTTGTCCCACCCGTAGTCGAACTTGCCTTCGTATTTCTTGCGCCATTCGACCGGCGCGTGATGCGGAGCGTGCACCGCGCCGGTGCTGAAATATGCGAACCAGGGCTTGTCACGATCTGCGGCCCGTACGTTGTGTGTCCAGGCGATCGCTTCGTCGGTGATGTCATCGGTGAAGTGGTAGCCCTGTTCGGGAGTCTTCGGCGCGGGGACGGGGACCGTATTGCGGTACAAGGTCGGGTAGTACTGATGAGTCTCCCCCTGATTGAACCCGTAGAAGTATTCGAAACCGAGTCCGGTGGGCCAGCGGTCGAAAGGCCCGGCCGGGCTGATGTCCATCTCGGGGGTGTTGTGCCATTTCCCAAACATCGACGTGGCGTATCCATTGTCGCGCAGCATCTGCGAAACAAGCGTGGTACTTTTCGGGATGATTCCGGTGTAACCGGGGTACCCCGTACCACACTCGGTGATGACCCCCGTTCCAATGCTGTGATGATTTCGACCGGCGAGCAATGCGCCGCGGGTCGGGCTGCACAAGGCGGTCGTGTGAAACCGGGTGTACTTGATTCCGTTTTTCGCCAGCCTGTCGATGTGCGGGGTTGGCACCGGTCCACCGAATGTCGAGGTCATTCCAAACCCGACATCATCCAGCAGAATCAGCAGAACATTCGGGCTTCCCGGCCGCGCTTTGACAGGGGAGGGATAGTTCGGCGTGGAATCTTTATAACTCTTGCCGATCTTGCCCCGAAATGCCGGATCGGGTTGCGGAATCTGCTTTCCCGCTTCGACCGCCGGGCCCACAGATTTCTTCTCCTGGGCGAAGGCTGGCGTCGAAGTCCGCTGAGCCGACGCGGCCCAAATCATCAATGCGGCGGCCAACAGCGGTACCGACAAGAGAATCTGTCGTCTCATCGTAGGGATCCCGTCCGAAAGAGAGAATGAAGAAAACCGCCTCCACACTGCGGCCACGCTCGGCCGACAGAGGATCCCCGAACTGATTCCGGGGAGGCGGAATTATCCGAATTGGTCTGCGGACTGTCCAGACTCTCGACGCCCCTGAAAACAATCGGCCCGGCATTCGGTGCGGCTGCGGCCGACCGCCAGGCAGCACTCGTCAGGAAGCGGCCAATAGTCGCCGCTTCCTGACTTGGAAACCAATAAACGTGAATCCAAACGGCAGCTCAGATCACGCGTGCGGCCGTCAACGGTTCAGCCAACACGGGGCATCGACCAGCCGCGCGGCAGAATTGCCTCTTTGACGACGACTATAATCCCGTCACGCACAACCACCGGCTCGTCTTCGCCAAAGTCAAGCAGCTTCTGTTCGTTACTGATTCGTGCCGAAGTTCCAATCCGCACGTTTTTATCGACGATGGCTCCGAGAATTTGGGTTCCGTCGCCAATTCCAATCGTGGGGCGAGCTGCACGCTCATCGGACGCGATCTCATCCGGTGTCTGGAAGTCGTCGGCTCCCATCACAATCGAATTCCGGATCACGACGTTCTTGCCAATTTGCGACCGCACACCGATCACGCTGTTCTCGATGATCGATCCCTCACCAATTCGACATCCGTCGGCGATGATGCTGTTCGACACCGACACGTTTTTGAATTGCGACGGCGGCAGAAACCGCAGTCGGGAGTAGATCGGCGCGCTCGGCGAAATGAGCTGGAACGGAGGATTGGTCGACGCAAGCTGCAGATTGGCGTCGTAGAACGCCCGAATCGTTCCGATATCCTCCCAGTAGCCATCGAACATGTGCAATTGAACATGTCGACTCCGGAGTGCCGCCGGGAAGACCTCTTTCCCGAAATCCTGGTATTCGGTCTTCGTCAGCGTCTCGACCAGTGTGTCGCGGTTGAACAGGTAGATTCCCATGCTGGCCAGACAATCCCGACCACGGCTTTCGATCCCCCTTGCGTCAATCCAGGCAGGGTCAGTCCGAACCATGTCGATATCCGCGTCCGACCGAGGCTTTTCCAAAAATCCCCGCACCCGTCCGCTGTCATCCGCCCGCATGATTCCAAACGACGACGCCTGCTGGCGGTCGACCGGCAAAGCGGCAATCGACACCTGGGCCTTGGATTCCTGGTGTGTCCGGATCATCTCCCGGAAATTCATCCGGTAAAGCTGATCGCCCGACAGTATCAGCACATAGTCGATCCCCGGTCCCTCAATCCGCTTGATGTTCTGCCGAACCGCGTCGGCCGTTCCCTGGTACCATTCGCTCCCCTTCAGAGTCTGCTGGGCGGCGAGAATC
>JAPLOC010001146.1 GCA_026692825.1 Planctomycetota bacterium
CCCCTGGAGTGCAGGGTGGCGTCAGCCCCCTGCCGTCGCCCAAACAAAACAAAAAAACTCGAGGGGACAGGCCCAATCGCCCATCCCCTCGATCAATCACTCACGATTCCCAATTCGAACCCGAGGAATACCGCGCCAGCGGATTCCGCGCCGCGGGCCGGCGATTCGGTCCCGCCAGAACCCCTTGCAGCGAACGCTTGGGAGTCCGTCCCAGCGCTCGCGCCAGGCTTTGGACCACCCGTTCCTGATCTTCTTCGGGCAGTTCGGCGTAAATCGGCAACGCCAACACCTCGGCGGCCGCCAGCTCAGAGTGGGGCAGCATTCCGGCCTTGTACCCCAGGTCGGCGAAGCAGGTCTGCAGGTGCAGCGGCTTGGGATAGTAAACCGCGCAGCCGACTTTCTGTTCCCGCAACGACGCCAGAACCGCGTCGCGCTGACCATTCAGCACGCGGATGCAGTATTGGTTGTAGACATGCCGGCGTTCGGGAAGGACCGCGGGGAGTTCGATCGCGTCGAGCAGATCGTATTCCTGGAACAGAATCGCGTACCGGCGGGCGTTCCGTTGCCGCGCGAGCGTCCACTGATCCAGCGACTTCAACTTGATCCGCAGAACGGCCGCCTGCAACGCGTCGAGCCGGCTGTTGAGACCGACTTCAACATGCTCGTACTGGCCGACGTCGCCATGCACCCGCAACCGTCGCAGGCGTTTCGCCAAAACCAGGTCGTCAGTCGTCATCAGACCGCCGTCCCCGGCGCCACCCAGATTCTTGGTGGGGAAGAAGCTGAAGCAGCCAATGCTTCCGAGGACACCGGCGCGACGTCCCTGATACTCGGCACCAATCGCCTGACAGGCGTCCTCAATGATCGGGATATTCGCCTTGGTGGCGGCCCGGCAGAGCGGATCCATCTCGGCGCATTGTCCAAACAGATGCACCGGCATGATCGCCCGCGTGCGGGGCGAAATCGCCGCCTCCGCCGCGCGAGCGTCGATGTTGAAACTGATCGGGTCGATGTCAACGAAGACCGGCCTCGCTCCCACGCGGGCGATGCTGCCACCCGTCGCAAAAAACGTGAACGGACTGGTGATCACTTCGTCACCGCGTCCCACGTCGAGCGCCATCAGGGCCAGGAGCAGGGCGTCGGTACCCGAGGCGCACGAGATCGCCTCGCGGGCGTCGCAGTAGGTTCCGACGTCGCACTCAAACTCGGCGACTTCGTCTCCCAGAATGAACTTCTGTTCGGCGAAGACCCGGGCGACGGCCTCGGTGATGGCGGGGGCTATTTCGCGGTGCTGCGCGACCAGGTCGATCATGGGGATCGGACGTTCGGGGGCGGGCGCTCCGTCCAGAGAGCGGGCGGCACTCATCGGCGACTCCATTCGCACGTGAATCCGTGAAAAAAGGGGGGGAGGGGCCGGGAGGTTATCCCCCACTCGAAAACGTGTCAATCCGGATTGGAGCGTTCAATCTGGCTCATCTGGCTCTCCCCCACGGAGGGACGAGAGCGCCCCCTGACAGCTTGATCCACTTCCCGCGGTGCAGCCATAGCAATGTTGGCCTGTGGTGATGGGAATCCCCTCGAACGCCCCGGCAACCGCCTCGCCAATTGTCGCCGGACCGCGTGGATGCGGATCCAGATCGAGCATCTGGTTGAAATCGCAATCGAACAGCCGTCCCTGCCAGTCGACCGACAGCGTCGAGCGACACATCAGATTCGCGACGGTCGACCGGTTGAAGGCGATCGCCAGCGTCTGCAGATAATCATCCAGCTTTCCCGCTTCTACCAGATCGACCAGAAAGCGGCTGATTGGCAGATTGGTGATCGTGAACAGCCGATTGAAGACAATGCCGTAGCGCGACGCAAGTTCCCGGCGATAGTCCTCTTCGAGTTGCTCTTGGGCCGGCGGCAGGGACGGCCCGAGTGGATTGTAAACCAGGTTCAGCACGAGGCCCGATCCGGGATCGCCATACCCCAGTGCATTCAGTCGCTGGAGTGCTTCCAGGGACGCTTCGAAGACTCCGTCACCGCGTTGTCGATCGACATTTTTCTCAAGATAGCAGGGGAGCGACGCGACGATCTCCACCTGGTTCGACGCCAGGAACTCGGGCAGATCATCGAATCCCGGCGCGAGCAGAATGGTGAGATTGCAGCGGTCGATGATGCGACGGTCGAGCGCTCTCAATTCCCGTACGAACCAGCGAAAGTCGGGGTGCATCTCGGGGGCACCGCCCGTGACGTCGACCGTCGGCACATCGCCGTCACGCGTGAATTTCAGGCACTGTTCCAAAGTCTCCCGCGACATGCTCTCGCGGCGGTCCGGTCCGGCGTCAACGTGACAGTGCCGACAGGTCTGATTGCAGACACGCCCCAGATTGACCTGTAGAACCTCAAGTTTCGATCGGGACAGGACCGGCAATCCGTTCTTCCGCAAATTCCCCGCAAACGAGGGAACCCCCTGGACGTTGTCCAGCATGACGACCTGAAACACGGGATTCGCCAGGGGATGCTGTTGTCGCAATAAGGTCAGATCAGGCATGAATGGGGTCGCCGGGTGATTTCGCAGAATGGACGTGGGCAGGATTATAAGCCATCCGGGTGATGGGTTGAAAATCTTTTCCGTCCTTTGTCCGATCGGATCGTTGCTTGTCGCGAGTCGATGGACTTGGAAACGGTGGTTGGCTAAACACAAGATGTGTCGAACGCGTTTTTGACCGTTCGCCAGTTCTCTCGTTTGCCCTTCCCGGCAGGCGTTCGGCCCGTCATCCACTGAGAATTCCCCATGCGACGCCATTTCACCCTCTTCGTCTTCCTTTGTGGGGGTTGTCTGTTGACCGGTGCGACGCTTTTCGCACAGACCGCGGAAGTGATCTACCACGGTGGCGACATCGTCACCGTCGATGACAACAACCCCACAGCCGAGGCTTTGGCCGTTCAGGGGGGAAAGATCCTCGCCGTTGGCACACTGGAAGACGTTCTGAAACTCCAGGGGGCCGCCACCAAGCGGGTCGACCTGAAGGGGAAAACTCTCGTTCCCGGGTTCCTTGACGGGCACAGTCACTTCATCAATTGCCTGCAGGTCTCGCGACAGGCCAACTGTTTCGCCCCCCCGGCCGGTCCGGGAAAATCGATCGCCGACATCATCGCCGCGTTGAAGCAGACTCAGCGGAAGTACTCGATACCGAATGGTGAATTCGTCGTCGGTTACGGCTACGACGGAAACGCCCTCTCCGATGGCCGGGAGATGACGGCGGAAGATCTCGACCGGGCGTTTCCCGACCAGCCCGTGTTTGTCCAACATGTCTCTTTGCACGGCGCGGTCTGTAATTCTGCCGCCCTGAAGAAATTCAAGGTCACCAAAGACACCCCGACTCCTGCGGGAGGAGTCATTCTCCGCAAACCTGGCTCGATGGAACCGGCCGGTCTGCTGATGGAGGCGGCCTGGATGCCCATCTTCAGCACTCTTCCGAAACCCAGCGAAGCGGAACTGCTCAAACGGTTCCAGGCAGGCCAGGAGATCTACGCTGCCGCTGGAGTGACGACAGCGCAGGAAGGAGCGACCATGGCGGCGGACGTCGCCCTGTTGCAAAAGGCGGCCGCGCAGGGGCTACTGTCCATCGACGTGACCGCATACCCATTCATCACCGAAGCCAAAGCAGTTTTCGAAAAGAATCCTCCCGCCTCGTTTGGAAAGTATTCCAATCGATTCAAGCTCGGAGGGATCAAGATCACCGCCGACGGCTCGCCTCAGGGGCGGACCGCGTTTTTCACGAAACCGTACCTCACAGGGGGGCCTGGCGGTGAACCCGACTGGCGCGGGGAACCGCTGTTCCCGCAAGCTCAGATCGATGAGTTCGTCAAATTCGTCTACGACAGCGGCGTGCAGTTGATCATCCACTGCAATGGGGACGCGGCGATCGATATGTTTCTCGAAGCGCACGAAAAAGTCGCCAAAGATCGCTTCGCCGACAAACGCACCACCGTGATCCATTCCCAATTCGTCCGGAAGGACCAGCTCGCGAAATATGTGGAATACAAGATCATTCCGTCGTTCTTCACCGAACACTGCTTCTACTTCGGCGAGACGCATCTGAAGAACCGCGGAAAAGAGCAGACGTACTTTCTCAGCCCGATGAAAACCGCGCTCGAGATGGGAATCACGTGTGCCAACCACACCGATTTCAACGTTTCGCCGATTGACCAGATGTTCGTGTTGTGGTCGGCGGTCAATCGCGTCTCGCGCGGCGGGGAAGTGATCGGTCCCGAAGAACGGATCACTCCCCTGCAATCACTCAAAGCGCTGACCATCGACGCCGCCCACATGTATCAGGAAGAACGGACCAAAGGCTCGCTCGAGGTCGGCAAGCTCGCGGATCTCGTGATCCTCGACAAGAACCCGCTCAAGGTCGAACCGCTGGCGATTAAGGAGATCCAGGTTCTTGAGACGATCAAGGAAGGCAAGACAATTTACCGCAAAGGGTCGGTCCGCTCC
>JAPLOC010001147.1 GCA_026692825.1 Planctomycetota bacterium
GCCGTCGTTCGACCGCCAAGTTCCCGATGGATTTTCCAGGCTTCGGCCAGCAGACTGGCGGCCGCCGATTCGTCTGCGAATGCTGCCGTTGGTTTGGCCGCATCGTCACTTTCGGATTCGGGAGCGGGGGAAGTCGCAGGAAGGTTCGCCAGTGCCCCCAGTGAGGTCGTGTTGCGCGCCGGTGCTGGTGCCAGAACGCACGCCCGAGCCGCGGCATCGATCTGATCGGAGTTGCCCCCCCAGAGCAACCGTGGAGTCTGTGTTGCCACGCCGCGAGTCGACTCGAACACCGCCCTCGTGACCGAATCGGAGGTGAACTGTGAAAGCTCACACAGGTCGATCTGGCGGTTGCCGTCGAAATCGGCGGCTCCCAGCAGCCCCATCTCCAGAAAGAAACCAAACAAGGAACGCGCGGGGTCGCCAACAAGGTGCGACGTTTCGCCGCGCGAATGCGAGCAGAACACCCACAGACGCGGGGTATGGAATTCGCTCAGGCGTAGCAGTTCCGCCAGGCGGACGTCAAAGTCGTTTTCGATGAGGCCCCGATCGGGGATCGCTGACGCTTCGCCAGCGTCGAGCAGTACAACCACGGGAATCTCAGACTGCCTGAGCAGTTCACTGAGAAGTTCACGGACGGGCAACCGGCTGGCGCGTGAGGTCGGCCGCTGTCCGAAATCCCAGTCGAGATAGGGGATCTGTTGATCGACGACTCCCGTCGCGACGACCGACACGATGAGAACACCGCCCGGACTGGCAGGCGTGACCGAGAGCCGATCTCCCAGCCGCGTGAAGTCGGAGGGACCACGAAACGGTCCCGGGGAGAAAACGTTTTGCGGGTCGTGGCGACGCGCGATTTGCCATTCGACACGGCGCAAAGCCTCTCGCTCGACGGTAACCCGGCGGGGGGGCAAAGATCCAGGGTCGGCGAGGATCTCGGTGGAACCCGCCCCGGAGAGAAAGAGGATCTGCGGTCGCGCGTGTTGAAATGGGCGAGAGACGAAATAGGCGAAACCCAGCGCGCCGACCGTCAGGGCCACACCCAACGCAATCAGCCGCAGTCGGCGGATGCGTCGAGAACGGGTTTGTCCCGTCGAGGCGTTGGGCCGCCACGTGTTCCATCCTCCGGTCACAGTCTTCATCCCAGGGTGTTATGCATTGGCAACGGAATTACCCGCGCGAGTGGCCGGTCCGCCACGGTATCGTAACGCCCGCGACTTCCCGAGAGCAATTCAAGTTTCCCGGCGGACGGTTGGAGCCGCGCTGACGCTGGATCCCAGGAGAAATGGGTTTCTAATACGACCATTTCAATTCCACCCCGACTTGCTGCTGAAACCAGCCCCGATTTCGCAAATTCCCAGATCCCCTTCCGGGCCCAGAACGAACCGGACTCCTGGGAGGATATTTGCGAAATTGGTAGAGGCGGAGGCGAGCTTACCAGCCGGGAGGACAGTGTTTCCCGCGTAGACCGGGAGTGTGGTTTGGCCGCCGTTGACTGAGTAGCCAATGATTTCAAGGATGGGCAGAATTGCGAACGAATCGGTTTCGTACCAGACGTGACTGATGCCAGCGCCGTAAGTGCCGACGTAGCCCGCGAAGTTGCTGGTTCCTCCGATGGGAATCCAATACTTGAACTGGCTGTGCAGGTAGGTACTGCAGCTCCAGCGATATCGCAGCAGCAATCCCGGTTCCAGAGCCAGGTGGCCGTTGGATGAGCCCGCGAAAGCCGATCCGGTCGCCAGAGCGGTCCGAAAGACCTGCGAGATCTGCCAGCGCTGACCATCGACCAGCACGACCTTGGGCGTCAGGCTGATGTTTCCCAATCCCGACGACTGTCCATTGATCTCAGAACTCAAAACCCGCATGGGAACTTCAGTAATGAAAGAAAATCTCCCCTGTCCAGCCTCCATAGTGAAGCGGAAGTCCTGATAGTCGACGTTGGTCTCGGCGAATTTCGGGCCGTTTCCACCGATTTTGGCCCACAAGAATTCGGCGCGATCCGGTGTCTGCAATCCGAATGAAGACGCATACGCGAGCCGAACGTTGTTGGAGGGCTGAGACGGCTCGATCGCCATGGTCGCGAACATCACCCGCTCGTGACCGATGCCCACGTCGCCATTCGTCTGATTGAAATAGTGAAACCGTTCCAGCGGCGACATTTCGTCGTCGCAGGCCAGGAATGGAAGCGAAACCTCCTCAGCGTAGGGATCGACCGTATACATTTGTGGCTCGTGCCACACGCCAGGTTCCGGGCTGGGAATCGGTTGGAATTCGGGCGAGGGAGGCAAGTCGGGGCCAGGGGGCATCAGTCGGGGAGGCAGGCCGACTGACTCTGACTCCTGCTGCCCGCCCGACAGGCCGATATCCGGCACCGCCGGGAGATCTTCATCTTCAGCGACGTCGAAGATCACCGTGCGTGTCCGGGGAACAAGATCCCGAATTGAGGTGAATTCGACATTTGGACGGAGTCCGGACGCTCCCTCGCGCGCCTGGAGTGCCGTGGAATGGGCAAGAACCGTTGCCAACAGAGCGGCCAGAACCGCTTTTTGAAGGCCAAGGCGAATTCCCTTCGCGGTCTCATATGAGACGGTCGACGAACCAGAACTCGTTCGACACACCGTCGGGGAATGACTGAACATACTCTAGGTCCCTTTTGTTCAGGACATCGCGAGGAGATTACGATGGGGTCGGCCGACCGTTGAGTTTGCCGGCCAGGTCAAGTGAATCGGTTGAACCGAAAGAATCGTCGGTTTTCAAATGAATCGACACGAGGCGAGGTGGAGTTCACTCTGTTTTATACCGGTTGTCGGATTTGCATAAGCTGTAGCATTTTCTCCAGAGATGCCGGCTGAGTCGACGATAACGAAGACGAACGTCCTTCGTTTTGAATTCGGAACTCAGCATGCACCACGACCATGACCTTGGCGGCCGCAGGCGTCGCCCGTTGATCGGAATGCTGGTCGCCGCGACTCTCGCTTCGGGATGCGTGACGTCGCCCCCCTTGTCGGCTCCGCCAGCAGCGCCCCCGACGTCGGCCGCCGGTGGCGGATCCACGACGATTGTCGCCATCGCGCCTCCAGCGCCGCCGACGACCAATCTGCTGGATTTCCTGGGCGTCACCGCAGTGTGCCAGGGGGTCTGCAAGGGGGCGATGTGTGTGACCGGGCTGATCCCCCGGCTGTTTCCGGGTTTCGGGTCCGGGCTGACAGAACTCGCCAATCAGCCCCCCGTTCGGGCGGTGAACGATCCCGAAAACCTCAAGTCGAATAACCCTGCGGTCAAAGCGGCGGCGGCGGCGGCGGCCGAAGAGGATCTCGCACCGCAGAAGATTCAGGCGCTCAAATACATGGCGAAACTGGGATGTGCCGGCTGCTATCCCGGAGTTGAGGATGCTTTGTTGAATGGACTGGACGACTGCACGGAATCGGTACGATTCGCGGCGGCGATGGCCGTTTACGAAGCTGCTGAGCGTCCGTGTCGATCGTGTCGATCCGGAAACTGCTGCACACCGAAACTGCGTGAGAAGCTGACGAAGATGGGCTATTTGCCGAACGAGAAGACCGGATGCCCCTGGGAGCCATCGCCGCGTGTCCGACGCGCCGCCCGGCAGGCCCTACTGGCGTGCGGCCCGGGTGATTGCGAGCCGTATGAATCTCCGGCCGAGCTGCAAAAGCCCGCCGAGGGGCCGGATTCTCCGGAACCAGCGGGACCGACAGCGGACAAAGGTCAGGCTGCGAAGGCGATTTTACAGACCGCCGTCCAGGACTGAACTTTGGGGCTGGTCGGGAACGAACGGTCTGGACAGTGCATCCAGGCGGGTTAGAATCGTGTTTCGGTAACGAATCGGGGGCGAGTGGTCGCTTGTCGCCAGCGCAACCCCGGGGGATGCGCCGCCTCGTCAGAAAGTTTTCTACGCGATCGCGTGGAGAGGTCGAATTGCGATGACAGCACCGGCGGAAGGTTCCGCGAAGCCGACAGGATCGAACTGGCGAGGGGGGAAGAGTCCCACCGGTGCGGGCAAGTCGTCGCCGGAATGGCAGCGTGAGCCCGCAACAGCGGCAGGCCGAGACTCCACACACGGCAAGTTGCGCAGTCTGTGGATCGTGGGCCTGTTGGGAGCCTGCCTGATCGGTGGGGGATGGCTGACTTGGTTTGAGTGGCGTCCCAGCGCGAAGCTGCCCATTCTGTCCGTATTAGAAGCGGATTACGACGATCCATTTCCTCCCAATTCCTGGGCGCGCGAAGATCGGGACGCGTACCAGACTCAAGGCGCCGGCCCCGCTCTGGACGGCGTCACGGTGCGGTTGTCTCGACAAACGCTGACTGAGTTTGTGAGCGAATCCGCTAAGGCGCGCAATGGAAGCGGCACGCCTTCTGTTGCGGTGACCTATGTGTCGGCGCATGGCTTGGTGAATTCGCAACATGAGCCGTGCCTGGCGGTTCGGGCGACCCGCGCGGACGACGATCGGAATTGGATCACACTGAGCCAGATCCTGGAACGCATCCAGAAGTCGCGGTCGCGCGGACAGGTGTCACTGCTCATACTCGACAGCACCCGACATCCCCCTCTGGTGGAGGCGGGGCAGCTTGCCAGCGATTTTGTGGATCGAGTCATTGAGACCGTGCGGGCAAAGGGAGGGGATGACCTTCTGGTGTTGACTTCGGCGGGACGTGGCGAACGGGCCTGGGGGGCACCCAGTTTTCGGGAGACCGTCTTCGGCCATTATTTGCGGATGGGTTTGTCCGGGTGTGCCGACCAGCCCGAGGGGAACCGGGACAGTCGAGTCTCGCTGAAGGAACTGGCGGCGTATGTCTCAAAGGAAGTTGCCGGCTGGGCAGAAGCCAACCGAGGAGTGACGCAACGGCCACTCTTATTTGGGAAAATCGGTGGTGTGGAGATTGGCCGGGATGCTTCGGATGATTCGGACGCTTCGGTTCTCTCTCAGGTCGTTCTGACCTGGGCGCTTCCTGCCGGCCAGTTGGCGGAGATCGTCCAACGTCACAACAAGGATGCGAGTTCCGAGGTGGAATCGCGCTCACCTGCCGCGGAGGAGTTCGCCAAGGCATGGATGACCCTTAATGACCTTCAGAAGTCGGCATTGGGTACAAACGCGCTCAAAGTGGCCGGGCTGCGTCGACAACTTTGGCAGTTGGAACTGGAGGCCGATGGCGGTTCGCAATACGCCAGTCGCGTGAAAACCGGGCTCGATCACTGGAACCAGGAAGCGGCCGAACTCAAGTTGTCGTCGGTGCAGTCGCAGGCCATTTCCCAGGGATTCCTGCCACCCGAATCATCGCCTGTACCTCTGGGAGCGTTTTGGGACCAGGCAGCGGCACTTGCGGGAAACCGTGCGGCACCCAGCGAAGGACTTCTGAAGCTGGCGGAAGAATCGGCCCGGGCGGAGTCTCCCGCAGACGCGCGGGTCGCGCAGTGGATTCTGCCGCGACTGAAAGTGGCCGCCGAGAAGCGTCGGCTGGCGGCCGACCGGGCTTTCGCGCTCGCGGCTCAAGTGGACGCCAATCAAGACGCGCAAAACGAAGTTGCGGAATTGATCGCGGCGGCCCGGCGGGAATACGCCGCGGCGCAACAGCTTGGCAATGAGATCGCCGGTGATTATGCGTTGTGCGATCACTGGGCGAACCGGTTGCCCATGTTTGTGCGGTGGTTGCAATTTGGCGGGCAACCAGCCAACGACGCTGTCGTGAAAGAACTACTGGCAATTGCCACCGCAGTCGTTCAACTGAGTGAGACGCTTGGTTTGGCACCAGGGCAAACGGACGAGGCCGGTCCGTCGATCCAGCGGCTGACAGCGCATCGCGAATTGTTGCGCGAGGTGACGGGAACGTCGCAAGGATCCACGATTTCGAAGCTCGATGGCCTGGTCGACCGGGTCTATCAGCGGTTACTGGCCCAGAATGCGCTGACTGCCAGTGACATGGTCGAGGCGCAGGCTTTGCTGGCCTCCGGGATGTTGCCGTCGTCCAGCGGACCCGACGGCAACCCGGTCACCCGTCGAGTCGAGCTGCAGCAGAAGTGTTCCAAACTTCCCCAGACCACAGTGGCGGGGGAGCAACAATCCAAGAGCGTTCTGTTCGGCGATCTTGAGAAAGTGGTCAAAAAACTATTGGAACCGGCATCTGCGGTCGCCGACGTCGATTCGAAGGCTCAAACCGGGGAAGTGATTCGATTGAGTCTCAAGCGGATCCAGGATGATCAATCCGCGGAATCCCCCGCGTCATCGCCGTCACGGACCAGTGATCCGTGGAAAGCCGACAACGCCGCCCGGACTGCCAGCGCCTATCTATGGCGGTGTGACAGCCAAGCCCTGATTCACGACCGATTGCAGTACGAGGTGCAATGCCTGCAACGGGCTCGCGCCGTGACTGCTCTTGATGACTTTTGGGGGAGAGCCGTGGCGGACGAAGCCCCTGTCTATGAACAGGCCGCGGTCGCGGCGCTGAAGGGGATTTCGGATTCGCCGATTCACCGAGATTCGCGAAAACCGTGGTGGCGCGACCGACAGCACATCGTGGATCGTCTGTCTGACTATCGCCGGTTGAGCGAACACCTCATCAATATCGAATCGGTGCCCCTGGTTGAGAAGGCGGGGTTGGATGAGCTGGCGACTCAGATCCGGTTGACACCAAAACTGCCAGCGGAGAAACCGGTCGCGATACCGGAAGGGACCGCCGTCGTGATCGCCCGGGACGCGGTCCGGGGTCTGCGGGGCAGCCGGAAGATCGAGGTCGATGGTCGATTGACTTCGCGCCAGGTCAACGTGCCGTTGAAAGCGGAGGAAATTGAGCCAGGAGTAGGTGGGGCTGAACCGGCCGCTTCAGCGGCGACAGTTCCGTCGGGGGTCGCGACGCTGTTCTATCGGGGCCACGGGATTCAGGCCCCGCTCAAGATTCAGTCAGCGGACCGCACCGCGACGGTCTGGACGCCTCCGCAGGTCGATCTGACACGGATCACTCTGCGGTCCACCGACCAGCAGCCGCAATGGGAAACGTTCCTTCTGGACTGCTCGGCAAGCATGCGGGAACCAGCACCATTCGAGGGACAGGACCAGGGGGTTTCTCGATTTGAGTCGGCGCGTGCCACGCTGAATCAGCTTCTGGGGACGCTGGCCACACGCCAGGGGGACCGGGTGGGGGTGATGTTGTACGGGCACCGGGTCGGCTGGAGTACGAAAGAGACGGGGCAGCTTCTGACTCAAACCGCCACCGATGTCAAGGTTCCGGAAGGGCTGATGCCGTACGAGGACGTCGAGTCCATCCTCCCGCTGGGACGGTTTGATGAAATCAACGCCGAGCGTGTCCGTCGTCGCCTGGCTGCGGTGAAACCCTGGGGAGAGACACCGCTGTATCTGGCGATGACCCGGGCTTTGGAGGAGTTGGGTCGCGAGGACCATGGCGCGCAGCGCACGGTGATCGCGATTACCGACGGCATGAACTACCAGTTCAATCCGACGCCGGAAAAGGCCCGGTCAGCCGACCAGGTGATCCGGGCGGCGGAAAAGCTCGGGGCACGGGTCTGTATCATCGGGTTTGGCATCGCACAGGCGGAAGCCGACGCGAGCCGACGGGAATACGAGCGGATTGCGAACAGCACGGGCGGGGTGTACGTGAATGTGCGGGATTCGCAGATGCTGCTGCGACAACTCGAGGAAATCCTCGGCCCCCGAGATTTCACGGTTCGTGACGCCTCGGGAGAAACGCAGCGTGAAGCGAAGGCGGGCGCGGGGCAGACGGTCGAATGGAAGCTGACCGGCGGACGTCCTCAAGAGCTGGAGCTGCGTACCGATTTCCGCCGACAGAGCCTTAGAGTCTGGGGGGGAGAATCGCTTGAGCTGCGCGAAACGGCAGGATCCTCGGAATTTCAGTCTGCCGCCTACGAGCGGGGTCTGATCCGTTACCATCGGCTGATCGACAGTTCCCGAACGGACCTGGTCGGACTGCGCCTGGGGGTGCATGCGCCCCGCCGCGATGGCAATCGCCTGGATTTCATTCTCTCCCTTCAAAACGCCGACGCGCGGTTTGTTTCCCGTCCCAGTGAAGTCTGGATCGAGATCACCCCGCTGGTGGGAGAAACACCACTGGAAACGCACAAGATTTTGTTTCAGGATCTGTCGTTCATGAATGGCACGCCGGTTCCAGTACTCAAGATTCCCGCGACGCATTGGCCGGCGGAGGCACGTCGGGCGCGTGTTGAGGCGTGGTGCCGGTGGGACGCGACAGCTCCTTCGCGGACGATTGAAGTCGCGTCGCTGCTGACTCCCGCGAGCGAACCCGCTGGGGACGAGGCGTGGCTGACACTGCCCGATGTCGAGGACTCGCAATATCGTGTCCGACTGGTGAAGGATTCTCCCTGGCGGGTTGAACTGGTGGAGAAATTCCCTCCGAATACCGTACCCCCTCTGCGTGTGGAACTGTTCGGAGGATTGCGTCCTTCCGAGGTCCGACGACAGTATTTTCCCGAAGCCGGACTGGCGCTGCATCAGTTTGAATTCAAAACATCCTTGCAGCTCCTGAGTAACGACCTGGAGTTGCGATTGGTCAGTCGTCCGCGAATGCAGCGCGACTCGGCACACTTGGAGTCGGCTGTTGAGGTCTTCGTTCCCCCGCCGTCGGATGCTTTGGCACCAAGTCTCGACCCTCAATAATCACGCGGGAGAGGGCAGGCGGTGCCGGCTTTCAAATGGCGTCACCGACCTGATTCCCCATCTTGTCCAGCCGGCCTAACCTGGAGGCGCAGTGGCGGCCTGAATGGCGCGGGTGATGGCGTCATTCAGGATCGGTTCACGCTGATCGGGATTGATTTCGGCGGCGAGAAAGTTCCAGGCGGCATTCAGCGCTTTCGCCGTCAGGCCGGGGGCTGGAGCGATAACGGGTGTGCCCGGGGCCGTCAGACTCTCGCCACTCCAGACCGCTGCCAGCGCGACCCACGCTGCCGCCGTCGATTGCTCATCGGATTCGACTCGCGATCGAACCGGCGACAGATTCTCCGCAGTCGGTTCGGCTCCCCAAGCCGTTGTCGCTGCCAGCAGTTCCTGGTCTGTCGTCGAGAGACTCTCGCTGCGGAGTCGGGTGAATTCCCGGGCGCTCCAGCCGACCAAACGGGATTTGCCCATCAGCGCGACCAGGACCGACCAGGCATCGGCCCAGAGTTTTTTGTCGACCAGTTTCAGCAGAAACTCGGTGACCTTGATTCCGTCCTCCAGCAGACTCTTGGCACCCGGGGTCAAAGTCACATTGGCACAGACAGTGCGTGCTTCGGGGACCGGTGGCGGTTGCGAAGGATCCTGGCCGGGCGGTGTTCCAAAAACCGATGCGACGGCGGCTTCAAACTCAATCAGAAACTCCAGGCTGCCTGCCTGAATTTTCTGATTGGAAAGGAGTTGCCGCTGTTTGACTGGTTCGCCGTCAACCTTGGTTCCCCGTCCGCGGGAGAGGTCATTCAAGAACACTCCCCGGGCGCTCGTCTCGAGCGAGAAGTGAATGTCGGCCAGGGTGGAATCGTAGGGAAACGCGCAGTCGGCCCAATTGGTGCGGCCAAATCGAACCAGTTGTCCCGACCGAAGCAGAACGCTACTTCCCTTCTGGGGACCGTTTTGAATCGTCAGTCGGACTTCCATCAATGGGCTTGCCGGTGCGAGGAGCGGATTCTGCCGACGAAGCACCACGCTCGCCAGCCTGCGATTGACGGGTATCTGCCTGGGTACCGGCAGTCTTCGCGAACAGCGAGTTCTTGAACACGAGAATCGGAAACAGCAGGGCGAGCAACAGTGCCGCGATGGTCGCCACGAGTCCCAGCCGACGGACACTCTGGTCTTCCCGGACAGCCGCCGAATTCCATTCCAGCCGGTCCTGTTCGCCGTCGATCTTTTCCAGAATTCCACCGGAAAACGCGCGCTGGTCGGCGGAGTTCCCGGTCGCGACGAAGTAGCAGCCACTGAAGAAATAGGGAGCCTGTTCGGGATCGGTTCGTTCGCTGTACCCGAATCCGTTGGAGAGGATTCGTGCAAGCCGGCTCTTGAACCCCGAGCGAACCCGACACAACAACGCGAACAAAGGGGAATTGCCAGGACGCTTCAGGACCTGGTCTTCGCGAAACAGGCCATAGACCCAGTCTTCAAACACTCCGCAGACGTGAGACGCGAAGCTCTCCATCTCGGGACTGCTGGCGGGGGCGCGCAAATCGTATCCCATTCCAAATCGACTGGCTTTCGATTTCTCGGGACCGACCCGACGCATCAACTCACGGAATCCAGGCTCGGCCTGAAGGCCGGTGAACACCGCGATGACCGGAAACCGGATCTGCAAGGTCGCCTGGGCGGTCATGAGGTCGGCGTTCACCGCCTTTGAAATCTCCTCGA
>JAPLOC010001148.1 GCA_026692825.1 Planctomycetota bacterium
GGCACTTTTCGTCCAGCTCCTGAACACCCACCGCTCGGTCGCCGTAAATTCCAATGTCGGTTAGCAGCTCCGGTTCCCGGCTCAGTTCCGACTCCCGCACCAGAGCAATCCACACGCCGTGATTGTGCTGGTCCTCGATCCAGGAAAGGATGGTCGGGTCCGGAAGTCGCTGTTCGCGCGGCCACAGGTCATCCCGCAAGATGACGATTCGCTCGATCGCTACACCGCGCTGGGCCGATTCAAAATTGACCCGCATACTTTGCTGGGCCGGTTCGTCCTGCCAATAGTCCGGCGACCGAACCCAGGCCACGGATCGATACTGGCGGACATCAGGACTGCGGAGCAATTCCTCGTAGACCGTGCGCCAGCCTTCGGTCAGGGAAAAGACAATCTTGCCGGCTGCCAATCCCTCGATCTGTTCGGCGACCGACGAGAATTTAAGCAGTGCGATGCCCCGCAAGATTGGGTCGGTCCTTCGAGCGAGCGCCGTGAGTCCCGCGGAAATGTTCTGGTACAGCTCGAACAACTCGGGGTCGGATGCCAGCGAGAGCGGTACCGACAGGCTTTGAATGACCTCCGCTCGCTGCTGCTCGCGTACGTCCTCCTGCCCCAGGTAGCTGAGAAACAGTCCGCAGACGATGCTGATAAACGTCCCCAGGATCGCCAACTGGGCCGAAATCGGTCCGAAAGTCGCAACGAGAGCCATGAGGATCGAACCGACGACGGCCGTCCCGAGAAAACGGAAGCTGAGTAGTGCCGACTGGCGATGTGGTTTTGGATTCCGCGACATGCGCCGACAATTACGGCAGAATTGTGAGAAAGGCAAGAGGGGCGTCCCGGGCCAGTCGGCTGTATTTGAATCAGATGCCAGTATCTTAAGTCCCGTGATCCTCCCATGAACCCGTGGCGTCGACACCTGATACCTTTCGTGATACCAAACCCCTGCCAGATGATACCAAACTGACGAGAATCCTGGACCTCGGAAATTGAGAAATGCCTTATTTTTCAGTATTTTCGCGTCTCGAAGCCGCGATTATGAGTCCGCTGCTCTAACCGATTGAGCTACGGCCCCTGGAGGGGTTTTCACGCGTTTGATATTGCTCGATGTTCCCTTTCAGCCACTGAAGGAGGGTTCACGGTGCCACGTCCCCACAAGATCTGGTTCTCGAAAAAACGTTGCGAATGGTGCTTGAAGACCAACAGAGTACGGCATCGACTCGGTCCAGACAAGGCGGATGCGGAGCGAAAATTCCTCTCGCTGAGGGCAACCCTGGCGACCGCTGGCGGCGCCATCGTCTGGCGGGCAAGTCGGCGGCTTTCATCACGGGCCTCATCGTAGACAACTCCCACGCCTTCCCACTGCGCCTCGTTTCGCGGATGATGCGGTACGGTACGTGATCAATATCGCGTTTTCAGCCATGCGCAGTATAATCTCCCCGGGGCCCGAGCGATGTGGAGGCGATCATGAATCTGGGTTGGATGCTGCTGATGTGCGGCCTGTTGATTGCCCCTCCTCCGAAACCGATCAAGGTGCCGGGGATTGGCAAACCGCCCAAATCCGACGATCTCGCGGTCGACATCGTCCAGATCGGGTCAGGTCCGAAACTGCTGGGGGCGGTTCTGCGCCAGTCACCAAGGGGCGATCTCGTGGTGGCGGTAGAGCGGAGTTGGCTGGAGCGGGCTTATCCTGAATTCTATGCGAAGCAGTCTGTGAGCGAAGCCCAGGAGGCGCGGGGGGCGTGGCGTGAATTGACGCAACGCCTCGGCGAATGGCGGAAACGCCGGGCCGGTGAAGATCGATTGCGGTCTTTCATCGAGATGGAACAAGCCCGCGTTGACAAAAATCTGGCACGATTGAAGCCCGAATCGGCGCGACTCGACGACCAATTCATGATCATTGATGTCCGTGCGCGACAGGTTGAGCTGATGCAGTTGAAACCAGCCGACCGGCGGCAGATCGCCATGCTCGCCTGGCGTGAGCAACTCCCCGACGTTGCCACGAAATCTGTGAGTTCTCTGTCGAAAGAACTGGCCGACCTGGGGTTTTCCGTCGCGGACGAACGAGTGAATCTGTTTGATCGATTACCTATTCGACGGCAGTCCGACAAAGAGTGGCAGGCCCGCCGGGCGCTCTTGGAGTATGTTGAACGGCAGTCGCTGGATTATCAGGGGACGACGGATCTGCTGGTCGGAACCGGGGCCGGGCAGGAACCTCCGGATCTGGGAGCGGTGATTTCCCCAGGTCGCGCAGTCTCAACTGACGTCGACACTGGGGGAATTGCTGGGTGGCACCGGAGGGCTGGGCGGAACCCAGGGAAAGCCCAAGGGGGCGGCGTCAGCCAAGGGGTTGGAAAAAGCGCGGCGGGAGGCGGCCGACAAGAAAATCGAAGGGTTTCGCGCGACAATGCTGACGCTGGAAGTCGAACGTCGTCGGGCGGTCGTCGACGGGCTGTTTTCGGCCCGACTGGATGGAGGGGGCTGGGTCACGGTCTGGAAAGACCAGGAAGCCCAGGCCGCCGGCAGGGTCGATCAGGCACAGCGTGACCGAATCCGGAATGACCCGCAGGTGAAGCAGGCCTTGGACCTATTGAGAGCCAGCGGGCTGGCGGCGGATGATACGATCGAAATCGCGCTGGGGGTGGGAGGGGCCACCATGAACGCACAAGAGCGGCTCAACGAACGATTTTCATTGTTTCTGGGAGCGTATCGACATCACGCCGACGGCCCCCCGTTGTTCTTGCCGGAAGGGGACTGATAGTCCCATTGGATCCTGGGGTGCTTCCAGCCCAATCGCAGCCGTTGCCACCAGTTGACCCGGGTCGACCGGATATTCAGCGCATGGATTTCCGGCATCCGCAGAATGGCGGCGACATCGGTCGCGGTGGCGTTGGTGTTTTGAAGATTGATGATCCGCAGGGCCTTGATTGATTTCAAACGAGACAATCCGGTGGAGGTGAGACGCGTTCCCGAAAGGTCGAGTTCCATGAGGTAGGTCAGGCTCCCGTGGTTGTCGGCCAGAAAACGCAAATAGTCGTCTCCGTCGTCGCGCCCGCGATACCGAATCACGCGCAGCCGGTCGGCGAGTGTGGAGAAGTCGCCAAACGAGTTGTTCATCCATTCCAGCGACTCAACCTCGGTCGTTCCCCCACGCCGTTCGGTTTCCGAAATCACCTCTTGCATCCGCATATACGGTTCGACCTGCGCCGCCAGCCAGTCGCGACGTCCGCTGTGAAACCGGACGTACTCTTGCGCCTGTTCGTAGGCATCCCGCAGCTTCACGAAATCTTCCGGCTTCCCCCCATGATCGGGATGCACCTTGAGGGCTCCCGCCTTGTAAGCGCGATGCACATCGTCGATCGTGTACGGCGGGAGCAGCGCCAGAACCACCATGCAGTACGGACGATCGCGGTCTTGACCCTTTGTGGATCCTGAAACCGGTTCGGAAGGTTTGGAATCTGCAGCGGCACGCGACAAATTAAGAACCTCCTCCAGAAGTCAGCATTTGAAGAATTCGGCTCCAGCGACTCGTGCGTTCCCGTTCCAGCTCGTTGATCCGAGCCGACAGTTCCAAGTGCATGTCGGGAGCCCCCATTGGAACATCCGTGGGAGGGTCGGGCTTCGCTTTCGCCGCCGGGTTTTCCGTTGGATTCTCTGTCGAAACCGCATCTGCGGGTCGCTTTGCCGCCTTGGGCAACGGCTTCCGGGGAGCCGGCCCCGCAGCGAACGGAGCCCCAGGCCCCATCGGAAATCCCGGTGGCGTTGTTCCCGGTGGAAATGCCCCGCCGGGGAACATTCCCGGCGGAAGCGTCCCGGGAGGAAACATGCCCGGTGGAAACATCCCCGGCGGCACCGTACCCGGGGGGAACATTCCGGGAGGCAACGTCCCAGGAGCGAACATCCCGGGCGGAAACATACCGGGAGGGATTTCACCCGCCGGAGGGGCCGCTGGTCCGGGCACGGGGCCGGCTGGTGCGGCACCGGACGGCGCGGCAGGCGAATCAGTTTTCTGGGTGTCGCGCTCTTGAGGTTCCGACGCGTCGACCGAATCCGACCGGCGGGCCTGCAGCTCCTGCAATTCCCGATTCAGATCGTGTACTCGTTGCAGTTCTTCCCGAATGACATCCAGTTGCCGATTGTGAGCCGAACTGAACGCTTGCACGACCATCGACATCATCTGCTGAGTGTGGTCGATGAACTGCTGCTGCATCGATTGAAAGTGCTGCATCATCGCGGTTGTCGCGGGGTCCATGGGTGGCACCCCGCCCGTGGCACCGCGCGGAGTCAACCCCTCTCCCGCACCGACCGGACGCAATCCTCCCGAGGGAACCAGCCCACCCACTTTGCGTTTGACCTTTTTTGGCTTCTTCGTCTCGGATTCGACGTCCGCCTCAGGCGTGGACTTGCCCGCCGACGAGGTGCCACCGGGCAGTTCTGGTTCCGATTCCTCGTCGTCGGCAAAGCGGGCTTCCGAAAGCGGCGACACCGACAGTTGGAATTTTCCCAGCCGAATATGATCGCCGATCGCCAGCTTGCGAAAGACCACCTTCCGGTCGTTGACCTCAATACCTGTTTCTGATTGCAACTCCACAACCCAAAGCTCGCCATTCACCGCCAAAAAACAGCCGTGGACTCGGTCCACGCTATTGTGCTGCAATCGCAGATTGCAAACGTCGCTCCAGCCCACCAGAGTGATCCGCCGCACGATGCGGCAAATACGCTTCTTGCCCGAACGACTATGCGCATTCAGAAAACTGAGGACAAATGGGGCGGTCGCGTCGCCGGGCGCGTCCCACGTGCTGAATTTGGCCGGCAGCGGTGTCGACTTTCCGGAATTCCCCTGGGAATCCAGTAGTGTGAGCATAAATGGGCCAATATGCAGCGATTCATTGACCTCCAGACAACCCCGGGGACGCGAGGACTTTCCCCAATGAATTCCTGTGCGACTGTCCAGATCACAGCAAATCAGGTGGCCGTCAACCACCTGCAAATATGCATGCCGTCGACTGATTTCCGGATCGTTCAAACACAGGTCGCACTCTTCGCTGCTGCCAACCAGAACGGCGGGACCGGGCACCTGCGTTTCACGCATCTTGCCCGATCGGCTGTCGAAGATCCGGAAGCGCAGCGGGCCGCGCTGCCCGCAGGCGGCGGCGAATTCGCTCCGTTCCGACGTGTTCTCGACCGAACGATCCATTCGAATTCCAGAGGCGTTTTGAACTTGTCGCGGGCGGCGACCTGAAACGAGCGGCCATTCTACGGGACCGGCACACTTGATCACTGCCGGACTGCCGTGGCCCAAGCTTGCGCCCGATTCTACCTGCGCCACGCACTCTTTTGCACGCTGACCGGCGGAATTCATCGATCCACCACAGTCCGATTGGTGAACAGTTTCAGTTGTTCAGGCCCTACAACCGATACAACCAGTGACTTTCCACTTTCCGTAGTCGTCCTCCGGACCCGGATCATGAACCTCCTGTTGAACTCACCCTGCGGTGAGGCTCGGCACAGCTTCGCCTGGCGCTGTGTGGCTCACGCCGCGCTGCTGATGGGGGTGTCGACCGGCTGTATGACCACCCCCACTCAGTCGCCCGAGATGCTGGAAAGTTCACCCCGCCGGGCGTCGCTCCGTGTCGCCCCCTTCAATCGGTCGGCGGAACGTGCCGGCGCGCCGTCGGGGAAAGCCCCGCAAGCGGTCGCGGCACGCAGTCATTCCCCAAAGCCTGCCAAGCCGGCCAATTCGCGCAGCAACGGCGTCATTCTCGCCGGCGCGGAAGAGCCGGCCGACCCGGCGCCAGCCGCGCGTAGCCCACGGAAATCCGATCGTCCGCGCGGGGAGGAATTTCTGAACCGAATTCAGCTCCCTCCCGATCTGCCGGGAGCCGAATCGCCCCCCGCCGCCCTCCCTTCGATTGACGATCCCGAGGCCCGGGCGCTGGCAATTGAAAACCTCTTCCCCCCATTGGAAAAAGTGCCCGAGCGGGCTCCCGCCGCGGGAAGTTCTGGAATCCGCTATTCGCTACGGGAACTGGAAGAACGGACACTCTCTTTGGCTCCGGGAGTCGATCAGGCGCTGAACGCCATTTCCGCCGCCGACGGGCTGGTTTGGCAAGTGGGCCGGGCTCCGAATCCCCTGGTCGGTTACGAGGCCGACACGGTGCGGACCGCCGGGACCGCCGGCTATCATGGTGTCTTCTTCGAGCAGATGATCAAAACGGGAGGCAAGCTGAGTCTGGCCCAACAGTCAGCCAGCTACGACGTCGCGAACGCGCACCTGGATCTTCAGAAGGCACAGGCCGACCAGCTCAACAGCGTCCGCAAAGCGTGGTACCAGATGCTGGTCGCCCGCGAAAATGTCCGAATCACCCGGGTTCTTGCCGAGTTTTCGGAATCGATCTTCCGCTTGCCGGTGGATCAATTGCGGGAAGAACAGATCGCTCCCTACGAACCCCTGCCGTTGCGGGCACTGGCCGTGCAGGCGCGGGCCGCCTATGACTCGGCCATCGCCCGGGAACGAGCCGCGTGGCAGCAGCTCGCCGCCGCTGTCGGTGATCCGGACCTCCCCGAAGGGGAACTGGAAGGGTCGGCGGTCGTGGAACTGGAATCGCTGGATTACAAATCGCTCACCGACTGGATGCAGCAGTCGCACACCGACCTGCAGTCGGCTTCGAATCGCAGCTACCAGTCGCGAGTCGATGTCGAACAGCAATACCGGCAGCGGATCCCTGACGTCAAAGTCTATTCGGCGATTCAGCACGACTACACCACGCCGCCTACCGGACGAACGACCTGGAACCTGCAAGTCGGGATCCCGGTTCCGATCTTCGACTTGAACCGCGGCAACATTCAGAAAGCCGAGGCGGAGTCGGCCCGGGCGGCCCGGGAGTACGAACGGGTCCGGAATGACCTGCGACAGAAACTCGCCGAGGCGTGGCAGCGTTACGAGTCGGCGCGAATTCAGGTCCAGGCGTATCGTTCGAAAATCCTGCCGGACCAGGCTCGGGCGTACCTCGGTTTCGCCCGTCGACATGCGGAGGAAGGGTCGGTCTCGTACACCGATGTCGTTGTCGCGCAGCAAAATCTGGCGACGGCCCTCAACATCTATGTGACCTCGCTGTCAGATCAATGGAACGCCTGGTCCGATCTTCTCCAGCTTCTCCAGATCCAGGATCTCTCGCAGCTCCCCGTGGCCGGTGCCGGGGCGGTCAACATGCCGCCGGCACCGGCGGCGTCGCCGACGGTTGTGCCGCCGAGTCCACTGAATTCGCCCCGCTGATGTGGGATTTTGCCGAATTCAAGTCGTGTATCGAATTTGACGATCTTCATTAACAGGTCGACCTTGACATCCCTTGGTCGCTCCCTCTTCGAACCTTTGGGAATGAACCCTGCCATGAACCGGTGCTTACTGTTGATGCTTGGGCTACTGACCTGCGCGACAGGTTCCGGCTGCCACCATTATTGCAACCACAACCGGGGGTGCGTCGACTGGCAGCAAGGCTGTCCGTCGGATCCCGGGTGCGGGGCGGCTCAGCCGATGCGTGGTGCGCGGTTGCAGCATCACCGGCCCCGGGTCCGCGAAGAGGTCGTGGAAGAGGAAGTGGTCGCCTGTGAAGAGTGTGGCCGACGGACCCGTTGTGGCCGCGACAATCGCGGTGTGTGTGACGACTGCACCCGCGGATCGCGACGTGAGCGACGGGTCGCCGCCCAGCGTGGTCGCCGGGGACGCAATTGCAACGCCTGCGGCGGTGCGTGTACCGGTGAGTGCGGTGCCGACATGGGCTGTGGCTCGTGCGGAGGAAACTGTTCGGGTTGCCAGGGCGGTGGCTATGTCGACGCCCAGGGTTACGGTTATGAAGGAGACATGCAGCCGATGGGAGGGGGTCAGATGATGGGTGCCCCCATGTCGGCCCCCCAGTTTTCGGCCCCGTCGGGTGGATGTTCGAGCTGCTCGGGTGGCGGTTCCGCCGGGATGTATCCGGGGGGAACGAGCTACATGGGCGCTCCGATTTACCAGGGGGGCGGCATGTATCCCGGGACAGTTGTGAATGGCCCGATTGTCAGCGGCGGTATGGACGGTTCCTCGGGCTGGGTGCCGGCGAACATGCCATCGTCGGGCAACACAGAACCACTGCCGGCCCCGGGGGCGTCGGGCGTGGTTTACTCTCAACCAGGTTCGAGCGCTCCCTCGCCAGGATCGTTCCCGACACCGGCTCGGTAAATTGAGATAAACACGGTTTGCTGATGCCGCATTCGCGTGACGGGCTAAAAGCCACCGTTACGCCGTTCTCTTGGGAGGTGAGCGAGGAGTCGCAAGATTCCTCTCGCGCCTCCCGTTTGCGTTCTTTGGGCTTCTCTGGAGGCACTTTGCTGTTACCATCAAGGCGTTGGTCTCGACGTTGTTGCCCGATCGAGTCGATCGACTGAAGCTGGCCCGTATGAATTTACCCGAACCCAACAATTCGACGATCCCCCGAGTGACGCGGCTGCGGCGTTGGGTCTGGCGCTTCGTCCGCCGAGTGTTGATCGTCTATACAGTGATTGTCGCCATGCTCGCAGGCTTCCAGCGGTCATTGATTTACGGGCCGAAGAAAGTCTCCGCCCAAGAAATGCGCCTCGCTGGCGTAGACTCTGAATTTGAATCCGTGGAATTCCAAAGTCACGACAATATCACACTGCACGGTTGGAAATTGGGGGGAGGGAGCCAACTGGCCGCAACCGGCAATTTTCCCGATTTCCGACCGCGTCCGGTCATTCTGTTCTTTTGCGGAAACGCGATGCATCGGGCGTATCGGCTACAAGAATTCGAACTTCTCGCTCGGCTGGGGGCCGACGTTTATTGCTTCGACTACCGGGGATATGGCGAGAATGCAGGGAGTCCCACCGAAACAGACCTCGCGCAGGATGCCCACGCGGCCTGGAGCTATCTGACCGCAGACCAGGGGGTCGCGGCATCGCGGATCGTGCTGTTCGGCGAGTCGCTCGGTGGTGGAGTGGCGACTCGTCTGGCTGCGGAATTGTGTCAGCGCGGCGAAATTCCAGGTGGGCTGATTTTGAGGTCGACGTTCACAAGCCTGACTGATGTCGCGCAGCGGCTGTTCTGGTGGCTTCCGGTGCGCTATGTGCTGCTCGATCGCTTTCCTTCATCCGAACGAATTGGCAAAGTGAGCTGTCCAATCCTGGTTCTGCACGGCGACCAGGATTCCCTGATTCCCATCGAGATTGGACAACAACTCTTCGCTGCCGCCCCCCGCGAATCGCGATCTGGTATGGCCAAGCGGTTCGTTCCGCTTCCAGGAGCCGACCACAACGATTATCTGGACGTTTCAAAGGGTCTGGTTTCGACAGCGATCGGAGAATTCCTTGGGGAACTCGCGAAGAAGTGAGCCTGGGGTATAGAATCAGTCTCCCTCCAGCGAATCGACCGGATTTCACGTAGTGGGGGGGCTGTTGGAATTCGCCCTGAAGCTCAAGGACTCTGCCGTGCTGGCTGGCCCGCTGTTTACCCGCGAAGTGCTGACCGCGCCGCGCACCACACGCCACTTCGTGCTGCGGGTCGGTTATGTGTTCGCCCTGTTTGTCCTGATGTACACGGCTGGGCAGGCGACGTTTGGCTGGCGACCGGCGTCTGGAGTGGCGGAACTGTCGCGGTTTGGCAATCTGCTGTTCCAAATGTTCTCGTCGATTCAACTGGCGCTCGTGCTGTTTTTCGCGCCGCTCTTCGCGGCGAGCCGAGTGGCGCAGGAAAAGGACCGACAGACGCTCGTTCTGTTGCTGATGACCGATCTGCGCAGTTTCGAACTGGTGATTGGCAAACTCGGGGCGAGCTTGCTGGCGGTGGCAGTCTTGTTGGCCGTGTCGGCTCCCGTGATGACTTTCGTTTATCTGCTGGGTGGCTCTTCGCTGGCTCAGATCGGGAGGTCGTTGGGATTGTGCGCGGCGGCCGGGATGGCGGCGGGAAGATGGGGATCGATGGTCGCGTTCTGGCGGGACAAAACGTTTCAGACGTTGGCGATCAGTGTGCTGGGGCTGGTGCTGTTCCTGGGGGTCGTGGAGGGGGGAGTCGCACTGTTGGGGGCGAGCAGCGCGGCTGGAACCTGGCTGTCGTATTTTGATCCGATTCGGGGCATGGCGTTGATTCTCGATCCGCTCGCCGCCAGTCCCCTCCCCGCCGCCGCCAGACTTTCGGTCTGGCCGTTTGTGCTGGCGATGCTGTTGTTGTCGGTTGCGATCAACGCGGTCGCGATTCTGCGGTTACGGATCTGGAATCCCAATCGCACAATGAACGAGCAAACGCGCCCGGCGGAGGATGCGGCGGAGGCGACCGCGCTGCGCGATGACGCGACCACGCGAAAATCGGACGACCGCGCGATCTGGACGAATCCGGTCTTGTGGCGCGAGGTCTGCACTCGGGCCTACGGACGCAAGATGGTGTTCGTCAAACTTGCCTACGTGGTGCTCTTCGTCTTTGCGGGGATGTATGCCCAACGAGGGGTGGGGGAGCTGGTACTCGGAATGATCTCCCCCCCCGGGTTTGCATTTGTCGGTTTGGGACTGGTTTCGTTGTTGTTGGTGAACGCCCAGGGGGTGACGGCGATTTCCAATGAACGGGACGCGAAGACGCTGGAATTGCTGCTTGTGACCGACCTGACCGCGCGGGAATTTGTGTTCGGCAAACTGGGGGGAGTGTTCTACAACGCGAAAGAATTGCTGCTGCTGCCAATGGGGGGACTGGTCTGGTTCACGTGGTTGGGGTACTTGTCGTGGGAGAATCTGACGTACGTGATTCTGGGTTTTCTGGTGCTGTCGCTCTTCTCTGCGACTCTGGGGCTGCATTCCGGGTTGACGTTTGAAAACTCGCGGACGGCGATCGCCAACAGTCTGGGGACGATGTTCTTCCTGTTTTTGGGTGTCTTCGTCTGCATCATGCTGATCGTGGAGGCGCGGGCTTCGTTCGCGGTTCAGTTCCCCAGCTTCCTGGTGTTCTTTCTGGGAGGGAGTATTGGATTGTGGGCGTCGCTGACGCATCGAAACCCTTCGTCGGCGCTGACCGCGTCGGCGTTCATGCTGCCTTTCATGACGTTTTACTGCATCACCAGTTTTCTGATCGGTAACACACTGGGTGTATGCGTGGTGCTGGTCTGCGTGTACGGATTCACGACGTTGGCAATGCTCGTTCCAGCGACCAGTGGGTTCGAACTGTCGCTGGGACGTCCGTCCGGGGACAAGGGGACATAGCAAACTTCCGACGTCTCCCACTCAATCAACCTGGCGAGCCGGTCGGCATCAGCCGACGGGTTTTCCGCCCTCGCACGCCGTCCACGATTTCCAGACGAAACCAAACGGTTGCCGTCGTTTTTGCAGAGTGAGATTACCCCGAAGCACCCGATGGCTGACGCCAGTCGGTTCGCCGACTTGCCCGAGGATGGCTTTACCGACACTGGGAATTGACGGCGGGCGAGTCTAGAATCAACGCGTATTGATGGCACCGACGGCGATCGTGCGCTCCGGTGTCGTCCCGATTCACTTCGACGAGAGGATACAGACGATGCGGCGGATTTTGAGCGTGGCGCTGTGTGCGCTGGTGGGACTGGCGACGTTGGGAACCGTCTTCGCGGCGGACAAGAAGGACGAGAAGAAGGACGAGAAAAAAGTGGCCGACGTGTTCAAGTTCAAGATGAAGAAGCTGGACGGCAAAGACGCCGACCTGTCGGCCTACCAGGGGAAAGTGGTGTTGTTCGTCAATGTCGCCAGCGCCTGTGGTTTGACCCCGCAGTACAAGGAGCTGGAAGCGCTGCACGAGAAGTACGCCGAAAAGGGACTCGCGATCGTCGGTGTCCCCGCGAATGATTTCGGCAGCCAGGAACCCGGAACGAACGAAGAGATCGCCAAGTTCTGCAAGTCGAATTACGACGTGAAGTTCGACATGCTGGCAAAAGTCACCGTGAAGGGTGACGAGAAGTGCGATCTCTACAAGTACCTCACTTCGCAAGAGACCGAGTGGAATTCGAAGGGGGAAGTGCAGTGGAATTTCGAGAAATTCCTGGTCGATCGTGAAGGCAAGGTTGTCGCCCGCTTCGCCCCGAGGACGAAGCCTGACGCCAAAGACGTGGTCGAAGCGATTGAAGCCGCTTTGAAAGCGAAGTCGTAGAACCGCATTGGCGGGGATACGATTTGGAGGAACGAGACAGATTCGCGGCGAAGCGGAGATCGGTGGACGGTCTGCGATTCGCCGCGAGTGTTTTGAACGAAACTTGCCGGCGGCCGTGCCGGTTCATCCACCAAGCGGAACGACCTGATGCAGATTTGGCTGATTCGACATGCGGTCGCGGAGGAGCCGGGGGATTTTGGGGGTCCGGATTTCGAGCGGCCGTTGACGGAAAAGGGAAAGAAGCGATTTCGGGCGTTCGCCGACTGGTTGGCGGCTTCGACGGGGGGGCCGGCAAAAATCGTGAGCAGTCCCTTGGTGCGCGCGATGGAAACCGCCGAGCTGCTGGGGAAGGCGTACGACATCAAGAAGCGGGATATATTGGAAGAGTCGGCTGTGGGGCCGGGGGTGACCGCGCAGGCGCTGTTGGAATGTGCGCAGGCTCAAGGGGTCGAACGGCTGGCGATTGTGGGACATCAACCGGATTTGGCGATCAATACCTCGGCGCTGCTTGGCGGGGGGCAGGTCGTATTCGACAAAGGATGCGTGGCAGCGATCGAACTCCCGCGACTGGCGGTCGGGTCTGGGCGATTGCTGTGGTTCGTGGGGCCAAAGCTGGGGGGAGATTGACGGTATTACCGCACTCAATACCCGACTACCGCACTCGACACCAGGTGACACAACTCACGCCTGAGCCCCCCCTTGGCAAGGGGGGATAGGTCAGCGCATTGATCTCCATTATGGCAAAAACTTCTGTGCTTACCGCCCCGAATACCGGCGGAATGATCTCGGTGGCCAGTCCGCTGGCTCGTTCGCCTGCCGACTGTCCTCCCATGCCGTCTGCCACAAGAAAGAATCGCGACTTGGCATCGA
>JAPLOC010001149.1 GCA_026692825.1 Planctomycetota bacterium
ACGCCAAAATCAATCACCTTGGGGACCGGCTTGTCGTCGTAAAGAGCCACCAGCACATTGCCCGGCTTGATATCCCGATGGATGATCCCCTTCTGATGCGCATGCTGAATCGCCTGGCAGACCGGAATAAACAGTTCCAGCCGTTCCCTGGGGGTCAGTTTCCGGTCGTCGCAGAACTGAGTGATCGGCACCCCCTTCACCAGCTCCATCACGAAAAACGGCCGGCCCGATTCGGTTGCGCCGGCGTCCAGCACTCGGGCGATGTTCGGGTGTTCCATCATCGCCAGCGCCTGCCGCTCGGCTTCAAACCGGGCCAAAACCCCCTTCGAGTCCATCCCCGCTTTGATCACCTTGACCGCGACGGAGCGTTTGACGGGCGCTGTCTGCAGCGCCATGTAGACCGTCCCCATGCCACCGACGCCAATCTCTTCGATCAGCTTGTACTTGCCGGCGATCACGGTGCCAACCGCTGCGTCGGCGCTCGCCTGAAACTCGGTCGCTCCCAATGGATTGACCTGGGCCGGGTCGCCCCCCGCGATCGGGGCCGGCTCATCCATCGTGCCGGCCAAAGACGCCAGGAACTCCCCGACCTGTCCCTGGGCCGCTAACAGACGGTCGACCTGCTGCCTCAGGGAACTGTTGTCCCGACAGGCGGCTTCAAGAAATGCCTCCCGCTCCGTCGGCGATTTCTCCAGCGAGGCGAAGTACAGTGATTCGAGTACCTTGAGATCGGTCATGGCAGGTGTCCTGAAATAAGGGGGCTGACATCCTTCATGCGAGAAACCGACTCGAACCCCTTCAACTATCTGCGGCTTTTTCTTCCGGTTCTTTCAATTCGGCGAACAGCCAGGTTCGGGCGAACGCCCAATGCCGCTCGGCGGCGGTCAACGAGATCCCCAGTGTGGCGGCAGCTTCGGGCATCGATAACCCGCCAAAAAACCGCAGTTTGACCAGTTCGGCCTTCACCGCATCGCGTTCGGCGAGCCGGTGCAACGCTTCGTCGAGCGCCAGCAGATCTTCGGACGGGGCGGCTGCCGGTAAGTCTTCGAGATCCAGCCGAACTTTCCCCCCACCATGCTTGAGACTCCCCTTTCGCCGGGCTGCGTCGATCAGGATCCGGCGCATCGCCTCGGCGGCGGCGGCGAAAAAGTGGCCCCGGCTGTCCCAGCGCTGTGCCTGTTCCACATTCACGAGTCGCAGCCACGCCTCGTGAACCAGAGCCGTGGGTTGGAGTGTGTTCCCCGGCCGTTCTTCGGCCATTCGGGCCGCCGCCAGTTGCCGCAGTTCCCGATACACCAGCGGCAGCAGTTGCTCGGCAGCGACCGACTCGCCCAGTTCAATCCGCCGCAGGATTTGGGTCACTTCGGTCATGCTGACTCCGGTGGCAGGGGCAGCAGCCCAAGTTCCGCGGCGATCGGCTTCATCGCTTCAATGCAAAAATTGATGTGTTCATCGAGTTCGACCCCCAGGTCAGCCGCTCCCCGGGTGATATCTTCCCGCTTGACGTTGGCCGCGAAGGACGCCTGTTTCAGCTTCTTCTTGACACTTTTGGCATCCAATCCTTCCAGCCGACCCGGTCGGACCAGGGCTGACGCGGTGATAAAGCCGCACAGCTCGTCGCATGCGTAGAGCGTCTTGTCGAGGCGCGACACCCGGGGGCAGTCGGTAAGGTAGTCGGCGTGTGACTTGATGGCGTAGATGATCTCATCGGAATAGCCACGTTCCTTGAGAATCGCGGATCCTTGCAGCGGGTGATCGGGAGGATTGGGCCAGCGCTCGTAATCAAAGTCGTGCAGCAACCCCACCGCCCCCCAGACCGCTTCGTCTTCGCCGAACTTGCGGGCATAAGCGCGAACGGCCGCCTCGACCGAGAGCATGTGCCGAACCAGGCTTTCGTTTTTCGTGTACTCCCGGACGAGGGCCAGATGATCATCGCGGGTGTTGTTCATGCGGGGAGACTCACTTGTCGCGCGGAGAGTGGAGGGAAGCGGGGGATAGTGGTTGCAATTGTATCTGGAGAATCCTGTGGATTCTCGTTTCCGCCCGCGCGGGATTGGTTATCGGTGAAATGAGAGTCCAGAATCGGAGATGTAAACAATTGACAACGTGCATGGACATGAGTACAAAAAATGACAGTTGTTACGTTGTTGACTCGGTCTGCGCCTGACTGCGTGTGGGATACTGAAGGGGTCGAATCATGTCGAAGCGCTTTGACGCCATTCTCAAGCATCTGCCGGAGGAGTATCCGCAAGACTGGGCGTGGATCGCCGGAGTTGACCGATCGACCTCGGTCACGGTGATCGACGCCGACGTCTCCACCGTGTCAGCGGCGGCTGACAAGGTCTTGCGAATTGGCGAACGCGACCCGTGGATTCTCCACCTGGAGTTTCAAGCGAGCCGGGACGTGAATCTTGGAGATCGAATGCTGCAGTACAACGTTCTGCTACGGAATCGGCATTCGCTTCCCGTGCGGAGTGTATTGATTCTGTTGCGTCCGCGCGCCGCGGGACGCGGCGCGACTGGGCAAGTGGAATGGCGACTGCCCAGCGGAAAGCCGTACCTCGCATTCGAATACGAAGTCCTGCGACTTTGGCAGATATCGCCAGAAACGTTGTTAAAAGGGGGAATCGGCACACTTCCCCTGCTGCCGTTGTCGCAAGTCACCCGTCCCGAGCTGCCGCGTCTAATTCGCGAAATGTCCTCCCGGTTTGATCGCGAGGTACAGCAAAGCGACGTCGATTCACTTTGGACTGACACGTACGTTTTGATGGGGTTAGAATACGAAAAGGCGTTCGTCAATCAACTGTTGCAGGGAGTTCGTTCGATGAAAGAATCTGTCACCTACCAGGCGATTCTGGAAGAAGGTCGTGAAGAGGGTCTTGAGAAAGGTCGCGAAGAAGGTCGCGAACAGGGGCTCGAAGAGGGTCGCGAACAGGCCCGCCGGATGTTGCTGGCCCTAGGGACAAAACGCTTCGGCAAACCTCCAGTGAAAATCCGCAAGTCCATCGCGGCGATTACCGAGCCTGTTGTCCTCGAACACCTCGCCGTCCGATTGCTCGACGTCGATTCGTGGAATGACTTGCTTGCCGACCTGAGTTGACGGTGTCGCTTCACAACAATCGGTCAACTCAGAATCTGCGACACGACCTGGGCCGGCTCGACTCCTGTGAGGCGGAAGTCGAGTCCCTGGAGCCGGTACGACAGCCGTTCATGATCGATCCCCAGCAAGTGCAGCACTGTCGCGTGCAGGTCGCGCACATGCATCGCCCCCTCGGCGACGTTGTAACTGAAATCATCGGTGGCACCGTACGTCATTCCAGGGCGAATTCCCCCTCCCGCCATCCAGATCGTGTAACACCGCGGATGATGGTCGCGCCCCGCTTCAGGACTGTCCCAATTCCCCTGCCCCGCCACGCCCCGGCCAAACTCCCCGCCCCAGATCACCAGCGTGTCGTCCAGTAGTCCCCGTCGCTTCAGATCGGTGATCAGGGCAGAGGTCGCCTGGTCGGTATCCCGGCAGCGCGCCGTACACCAGCTCGTCAGCCGGCTGTGGTGATCCCAGTCGGGATGAAATAGTTGAATGAACCGCACCCCCCGCTCGGCGAGCCGCCGCGCCAGAATGCAATTGGCCGCGTAGCTGCCCGGTCGACGCGAGTCGGGACCGTAAAGCTCAAACGTCGCCTCGGTCTCGTCGCGCAGATCAATCAGCTCCGGAACGCTCGTCTGCATCCGAAACGCCATTTCATACTGCCGCACGCGTGTCAGGATTTCCGGATCACCCGACTCTTCGTACCGCAAGTCGTTCAGTTCGGCCAATCCATCCAGCATTCCCCGCCGCAATTCGCGAGACAGTCCCTCGGGATCTCGCAAGTACAGCACCGGTTCACGGGCGTTGCGCAGCTTCACTCCCTGATAGCGCGAAGGGAGAAAACCGCTGCCCCAGTAGTGGTCGTACAACGGCTGATCGCTGGGACGCTGCATCTTTGAGATCAGCACCAGATAATCGGGAAGATCGCGGTTCTCGCTTCCCAGACCGTAGCTGACCCACGAGCCGGCGGTGGGCCGACCGGGGATCTGGTTCCCGGTGAGAAACTGCGTCATCGCGGGGCCGTGATTGATCTGGTCGGTGTACATCGACTTGATGAAACAAAGATCGTCGGCGACTCGTTTCATGTGTGGCAGCCACTCACCAATCGTCGCGCCGCTCTGCCCGCAGCGTTCAAACTTCGTCCGCGACGGCATGATCAACTGCTTCTGGCTGGCGGTCATCGTCGTCAGCCGCTGCCCTTGTCGAACCGAATCCGGAAGCTCCTGCCCCGCCCACGTTTCCAAACCGGGCTTCTCGTCAAACAGCTCCAGTTGCGAGGGGCCCCCCGACTGGGTGAGAAAAATCACCCGCCGGGCGGTCGCGGGAAAATGGGGCAACAGCGGGGCGAGTGGCGAGCCGGCCGGTCCCCGGTCGGCGAGTGACGCACGCGAACGGGCCAGCAGCCCGGCGAGTGCGGTCGCTCCCAAAGGGAGGCCGCATCCACGCCCCAGAAACATCCGCCGCGACAGTCGCATGCGGAGTGTTTCGAACTCTTCCGATTCACTCATGACTGATCGCCTCATCCAGGTTCAGAATCAGGCTGGCAGTCAACACCGCGCTGGCAAGATCCGCCCGTTCGATGTCGGTTTCAAGCCGCACGACCAAGTCCGGCGCGCCATCCTCAAGATTCCAGCTCACCCCCCGGAGAAACGCCCGCGTTTCGTCTGGGGATTGCTCAAACTGCTGCCGGGCTTTCTCACTTTCACGCAGTAAGACTCGGACCTCCCGCTCGGCGGGAACGCGTCCCAGAACTGTTCGGAAGATCTCGCGCACGCGGTCGGCGGGCTCTCGGGAGGTACGCACCGCCCGGACCGCGATCGCGTACGACGCGTTCAGGTAGTTGACGTCATTCAGGAGTGTGAGCGCCTGCAACGGCGTATTCGTGCGCGACAGCCTCACTTCACACACGCGACGCTGCGCGGTGTCAAACAGAAACGTCGGTGCGATCGCCCTGCGCCAGAAGGCGTACAGCGATCGGCGGTATTGCGCCGGGCCGTCGCTCGGCTCGTAGTGAAACCGCCCCATGAAATTCTCTTCCCACACTCCGTCAGGTTGCCAGGGACGGACCGGGGGGCCACCCACTGTTGTGACCAAGAGGCCCGCCGACCGCAGGGCCGAGTCTCGCAGCATCCAACTGGGAAGCCGGTAGCGGGCACCGCGGGCCAGCAATCGGTTCTGGGGATCCCGCGCCAACAGCTCGGCGGTCGCCCGCGAACTTTGCTGATAGGTCTGACTGGTGACAATCTGTCGGATCAGCCGTTTGATGTTCCAGCCATTCTCCATGAAGTCCGCCGCCAGCCAGTCGAGCAACTCGGGATGGGTCGGACGTTCCCCCTGCAGGCCGAAATCTTCAGGCGTGCGAACCAATCCGGAACCAAACAGAATCTGCCAGACATGATTGACGAACACCCGGGCCGCGAGGGGATTGTCGCGGGAGACCAGCCATCGCGCCAGTCCCAGTCGGCTGCGGGGAAGGTCGGCCGGCCACGGGGCGACCGCCGGCGGAACGTCGCAGGTGACTTTGTCCCCCTTTTTGTCCCATTGCCCGCGCACCAGCAGGTGAGTCTCCCGAGGTTCGGCCCGCTCGGCGAGTACCATCACTTCGACTTTTTCAGCCGCCACGACTTCATCCAACTGCCGCTTCGCACGAGCCAGCGATTCTCGGGCCGCGACCACCGGGGCGTCGTCGGCAAAATACTGTTCCCGTAACTGCTCACGCAGGTCGTCGGGAATCGCCTCGACTCCCTCGGCGGGTAGTTTCCACAGCCGTTCCAGCGGCATTTCCCCAACCGTCAGCACCGCCGGCCCGCGTTGATTGGTCACGGAAACGCGAAATCGAGCGAGATTGGCGTCCCCCAGAGTCGACCGCTGCCTGAGTTCGAAGACCAGTTCCTCATCAGCGGCGAGTTTCAGCGGCGTGGCGAGCGCGAAGACGGCGACGTGTCGCTTGACCTCGGTCTCGTCGCGCGTACTCCAGCCATTGCGCGGATCGTCATCCAGCACATGAACGATATTGCCGTACCCTTCGTGTTTCGCCGGGTCGTCGGAATGGTCGGCGACGGCGCTGGCGATGACGAGGTCGCGAACCTGGGTGTCCCCTTTGCGACGGACCTGGGCTTTCACATCCGTCAGCAAAAAATGTCCTTCGGCGCCGCGGGAATAGGCCCCCTTGGTGTGCGATTCATGGGGAAAGACCTCCAGTCGAATCCCCGTGACTCGGTCCAACGTGACCGGCGCGACGACACGATAATCATCCTGCCGGGGGTTCGGGCCACTGGCTACGACCGTTCCATCGACTTCCTGCGTCAGCACGGTTCCCTCGGTCGCTTCCAGCCGCGCGCCGACGACGAGATGCCAAGGCTGAAACGGTTCTTTCGTCAGTTCGGTCCGGATGAACAGCCAGGTTTCGAACCGCCTGTTCCCGTTCTTCATGGCCGCGTCCACTCGGGTCTTGCGGGCCGCCACCAATGACTCCGCCTCGCGCCGCGCTGGCGCGACGTGGGGCGACGTGTACGCCAGGTACGGTTTGGCGCTTCGGCCGGCCGACCCATCCTCGTCGATGGAATTGAAGAACGCCGTCAGTGAGTAATAGTCGCGCTGTGCGATGGGATCGAACTTGTGCGAATGGCACTGGCAGCACCCCAGCGTCAACCCAAGCCAGACGGTTCCCACCGTGTTGACGCGATCGATGACATATTCGATTCGGGACTCTTCCGGGTCGCGTCCCCCTTCGCCGTTCGTCATATGATTGCGGTGAAACGAAGTCGCCAGACGCTGCTCGTCGGTCGCCCCTTCGAGCAGATCGCCGGCGAATTGCTCAATCGTGAACTGATCAAACGGCAGATTGCGGTTGAACGCTCCGATCACCCAGTCGCGCCACGGCCAGTTGGTCCGCGTGTCATCCCGCTGGTACCCATCAGTATCCGCGTAACGGGCGGCGTCGAGCCACCACATCGCCATCCGCTCGCCGAAATGTTCCGACGCGAGCAGTCGGTCGACCCATTGTTCCCAGGCGTCGGGGGAGTCGTCCTGTTCAAAACGAGTAATTTCCTCGAATGTCGGCGGAAGGCCCGTGATGTCGAACGACGTCCGGCGGGCGAGAGTATGACGGGGCGCTGGGGGCGAAAGAGTCAGTCCCTCGGCTTTCAGTCGGGACACAACGAACGCATCGACGGGATGGGGAGCATCGGGAGGAAGTTGTGGGCGGGTGACCGGCTCAAACGCCCAATGCCGACCCCAGACCGCACCCTCTGCGATCCACCGCTCCAGCGTTTGAATCTGCTGGACCGTAAGTCCCTTGCGCTGGTCGGAGAAATTCACTGTCCGTCGGCTCGTCGACCGATATCGCCGCCAGCGCGCCTTCACGGGTATCGAGCCGCAAGTCCCCCTTGCGTTTCCCTTCGTCGGGACCGTGGCAATGGAAGCAATGGTCGGCGAGGATTGGCAACACATCGCGACTGAATCGGACCGGTTCGACGGCGCGCACGGGGCGCACACCGAATGCCGCCAGACAGATCAGGCACAACGCTGTCGTGCGGAGACGCCGGGTGGGGAATATGGGATTCATGTCGACACAAGCTCCGTCAGATCAGATCCGCACAAACACCTTGCGCCGGTACATCCAGAACAAGATCAGCCAGAGAAGCGTCAGAATCACACCGCCGTGCAACAGAGTTGCATACTCTTCGCCCAACAGTTTCGTCCAGTTCGGGCCGAAATGGGTCTGAAGATTCTTCGTCAGGTAAGCGTCGAAACCGTGCGCCAGACAGTAGGCGGCGATCGAGTTCATGCCGATCACCACCAGCGGAAACGCCCAACCCCGGAATTTCCCCAGGTCGAGGATCGCGTAAAACAGCGCCAGCAGCAGAAAGCACCAGCCGCCGCTAAACAAGGTCCACGCGGGGGTCCAAATCCGCTTCACACTGGGACAGATTCCGAAATGCTCGGCACCATACCCCAAACCGAGACAGGCGACGCCGGCGGTGGCGAAGAACAGCAGCTTTTTCCAGCCGGGAACTGTCAGCCGGGCAAGCCCCCCCGCCAGCAGTCCCAGAATCATCGTCCCCAGAGTCGGGATGAAACTCAGCGTGCTGTAACCTCCGCCGTTCGCTTCCCACGGTTTCTCCCGGGGAAAGAGATTCAGGAACCATGCGTCGAACTTCCACGCCAGGTTGCTGTTTTTATTCCAGTGTTCCATGAAGCCAGAGAAGTTGTGCTGTTCGGCCCAGTCGGCGGGAACTTTGACGGCGGCATAGTCGAAGTCGGGACCGGGGAGCTGATACCAGGCGAACGCCCCCCAATATCCCACGATGATCACGAGAAACGCCGACAGTTGCCCCCACAGCGATGTGAACCCCAAGAGGAACAGAAACACGTAACCGAGTCCGATCTGGCTGAGCGTGTCCTCAAACGTCCAGTTGGTTTGCGACGCATGCGTGGAACGGAGCCAGACCCCCAGCAGCACCAGCACCACGGCCCGCAACTCGGCGTGCAGGAACATGTGCCAGAATCCCTGGCCACGACGCTGTCGGCTGGCGATCGAAAAGGGGAGCGACAGTCCCACCAGAAACGAAAACGAAGGCTGAATCAGATCGTGCAGCGAACAACCGGTCCATTCGACATGCGACTGATGAAATGCCAGGAACCTCCAGAAGGAACTCTCGGGGAAAACCTTTGCGACAGCGGAGAACCGCAACACCTCCGCCATCATCAGAAACATCACGAAACCGCGATACGCGTCGGCCGACGTGAGTCGGTCGGTCGGGAGCGCGGAAAGTTCCAGGGCACTCGCGGGATCGGCTCCCGAACCGGCGTGTCCCGCGGCGCGGGACGACCCCCGCTTGGGTTTCTCTTCGTCGCTCATCGGTTTCTCTTCTCGGTTCGCGCTACGCCAAAAGTTTCTGTACGACTTCGCCATGCACGTCGGTCAGGCGAAAGTCGCGGCCTTGGAAGCGGTAGGTCAACCGCAGGTGATCGAAGCCCAGCAGGTGCAGCATCGTGGCGTGCAGGTCATGCACATGCACTCGGTCGGCGGTCGCGTTGAACCCAAATGGATCACTTTCCCCCAGTGTGATTCCCGGTTTCACCCCGCCCCCCGCCAGCCACATGCTGAACGCGTTCGGGTGATGGTCACGGCCGTCATTCCCTCCCTGCACCATGGGTGTGCGACCAAACTCTCCTCCCCACACAACCAGCGTGTCGGCGAGAAGTCCGCGCTGCTTCAGATCTTTCAGCAGAGCGGCACACGCCTGGTCGGTGTCGGCGCAGTTCTTTTTGAGATCCCCCACCAGATTGCCGTGCTGATCCCACGATTCATGGAACAGCTCAACAAACCGCACCCCCTTCTCGACCAGCCGTCGGGCGAGGAGACAGTTATTGGCGAACGACGCCTTACCCGGTTCGGCTCCGTACATTTCCAGAACATGTTTCGGTTCGTTCGACAGATCCATCAGGTCCGGGGCGCTCTGCTGCATGCGGAACGCCATTTCGAACGAATTGATGCGTGTGGCGATTTCGGGGTCACCCACTTCTTCGAGCCGCAATTGGTTGAGGTCACGCAGCGCGTCGAGCGAGTCCCGTTGTGTCGCGCGATCGACACCGCGCGGGTTGGACAGAAACAGCACCGGCTCGGACCCGCCACGAAACGGTACCCCCTGATGAGCGGTGGGGAGAAACCCGCTCCCCCAGTTGGAACTCCCGCCACTGGGACCCTTTTTTCCCGAACTGAACACGATAAACCCGGGAAAATCTTCGGACTGGCTCCCGAGGCCATACGTTACCCACGACCCGATGCTCGGCCGGCCAAACTGCTGCGCGCCGGTACTCATCAAGATCTGACCGGGAGCGTGATTGAAGGCATCGGTCACCATCGATTTCACGATCGCGATGTCGTCGGCGACCGTCGCCAAGTGGGGCAACAGTTCCGACAGCTCGGCTCCCGACTGACCGTGCCGGGCGAATTTGAATTTTGGTCCCAACAGTTTGGATTTGGGATTGATGAACGCCGCCCGGTACCCCTGTAGCAATTCCGGCGGGGGCAAGGTGCCATCGAACTTGGAAAGTTCCGGCTTGTTGTCGAACAGCTCCAGATGGCTGGGAGCTCCGGCCATGAAGAGAAAGATCACCCGCTTCGCTTTTGGCGGGAAGTGCGGCTGTTTGGGAGCGAGGGGGTTCACCGCGGCCGGGGCGGCGACGGCCGACTCGGCTCCCGGCCCCAGCAGCGACCGCAACGCGACCGCGCCCAGCCCGACACCGCATTGCTGAAGGAACCAGCGTCGGGCAAGTGACTGTGGCTCACAAAGTCGGTGGAGTTCGTGTTGGCAGTTCATGGTGGAGAATGAAGTTCGAAGGACGGAGTGCGAAAGGGGGACGAATCGCGACGCTCAATTGGTGCAGGAAAGGGCGGGGGGGAAAGTGCCACCCACTCATTCTTTGGAGATCGCCTCGTCGAGGTTGAGGAGGACACGGGAGAGCGCGGTCCAGGCGGCGGCCTGGGCGGGAGTCGCGCCGGCGGGAAGCGCGGGGGGATTCGCCGGGTCATTCGCCGCCAGCTCCCACGGTTTCGCCTCGGGAGTTCCAAACCGCGCCGCCTCCTTCTGGAGCAACCCCAGAAGAATCTGCCGTTCGCGTTCGGACGGGGCGCGCGACACACAGGCGCGGAAAGCGAACGCGATCCGGTCGGCGTCGTTGTCTCCCCCTTCGCGCAATGTGCGCTGCGCCAGAGCGCGGGCACATTCCATGAAGAGCGGTTCGTTCAGCCCGGTGAGCGCCTGCAACGGCGTGTTCGACCGCGTCCGTCGCACGCACGAGTAATCACCATTCGGCGCGTCGAACGCCTGCAGCGCGGGGTACGGCACCGATCGGAACCGGAACGTGTACAGCGCCCGGCGATAGCGATTCTCTCCCTGCTCTTCCTTCCAGGTTTTGGGACCATAGCTTGCGGGCGGCTGGAACAGAAAATCGGGAGCGGGCGGAAACACACTGGGGCCACCCACTTTATCAGTCAGCAGGCCACTCGCGGCCAGGGCCGAATCTCGGACAATCTCGGCTTCGACCCGAAACCGCGGTCCCCGGGCGAGAAGGCGGTTTTGGGGATCCCGGGCGGCCAGTTCGGGCGAGACCCGGCTCGACTGTCGATACGTCGCCGACGTAACGATCAGCCGGTGCAATTCCTTCAAACTCCAGCCCCGATCCATCAATTCGACCGTCAACCAGTCGAGCAGTTCGGGATGCGACGGCGCGTCGCTTTGCGATCCCAAGTCCTCACTGGTCGAGACGATTCCCTGACCAAAATACGTCTGCCAGACACGGTTCACCATCGACCGCGCGACCGTCGGTGCCTCGCGCGACGTCAGCCAGCGGGCGAACGTGAGCCGATTGGCGGGAGCCCCCGCCGGCAATGGATTCAAAAACGCCGGAACCCCCGCGCCGATCGGCCTGCCCGGTTTCAGAAAGTCTCCCCGCTCCAGCATCCGCGTGTCGCGCGGCAGGTCGCGGGCGACCAGCGCCAGTTGCGAAGCCCCCGGCGGATGCTGCTTCCACAGCGCCTCGACCTGTTCATTTGTCGGCTGCCATTCGGCCACCGTCGTGCGGAAATGGCTGAACAACGCGTTCGTCTGTGCCACGCTGCGCTGGTCGGCGGGAATCGCCAGGATCGCGCGGAGAGCGGCGGGAACAGTGTCGGCGGTCGCCTTGTCGGCCGAGGTCAAACTCAGCCGAAAGCGACCCAGGTTATTGTTCTGATTGTCGTCGCTGTTCCAGCCGCCGTGATTCTGGGTGAGCCGATAGGTGATGATCCAGCCCGCCGGGTTTTCCAACGCCGTCTGCAAGGGAAAGACGGCATTTCGCGGGACATTGCTCCGCCCGGGGCCGATGTCGATGCTCCAGGCGGTTTCATCTTTTCCATCCAGCGCGTATTCCAGTGGGCCTGTGACACGACGCTTGTCGGTCTTGTCGTAGAAGATCGGGGCGAGGGGCGCGTCCGCAGGATTGACGTCGGCGGTCGCGTTGACGAATTTCAGTTCGGTCTTCTGTTCGGGCTTGTCAGCGGGTGCCGCCGTCGCCTTGAACTCCGTCAGCGCGAACAGTCCGTCGATCGAACGCCCCGGCCCTCCCAGGGGGAGATTCGGATCGTTCAGCAGTTCCAGTCGCAGGGCGGCGACCTTGGGGGATTTCGTGGTGATCGTGAATTCGGTGGTGTGCTTGGTCGGCGCGTAACCGGCCGCCAGAATGGAACCATCCTCCAGGACGTAGTGCTTTTGACCGCCGCTCGCGTCGAGTTCAGGCCGCACAATCTCCCAGGCGGTCTGATTTCCCTTCACTATGTTTTCCCACGCCGCCAGTTTCTCTTTCCAGTCGGGATGGTCGTGGCGGAGCTTCTGTTCCAGGTCGGCGATCTGTCGGAAAATGTCGGCCCGGCGTTGTAGTTCGGTGGCGGTGTAAACCGCGATGCTCGCCTCGTGGTCATTATTCAGGAAGGCGAAGATCTTATAGTAATCCTCCTGCGTGAACGGATCGTATTTGTGGTTATGACACTGGGCACATTGAATCGTGAGTCCCAGCATGCTTTTGCCAATGGCGTCCATGCGATCGAACATCGCCTCCATCCGGAACTGTTCCGGATCGACCCCTCCCTCTTCATTGATCATCGAGTTCCGCAGAAAACCGGTCGCCACACGCTGACTTTGGGTGGCCCCCGGTAGCAGATCGCCCGCGAGCTGTTCGACCAGAAACTGGTCGTACGGCAGGTCTTTGTTCAGCGAATCGATGACCCAGTCCCGATAGGCCCAGACCGACCGCGACTTGTCCTTCTCGAAGCCATCGGAGTCGGCATAGCGGGCGGCGTCGAGCCACAGTCGGCCCCAGCGCTCGCCGTAATGCGCCGACGCGAGCAGTCGTCGGACCAGATTGTCATACGCATACGGACTGGTGTCAGAGACAAACGCGTCAACCTCGGCGATTGTCGGCGGAAGTCCCAGGAGATCGAGCGACAGCCTGCGGATCAGCGTGACCCGGTCCGCCTCCCCCGCAGGTTGCAGTCCCTCCTTTTCCAGCCGATCGACCACGAACCGGTCCAGCGGGTTCCGAACCCAGGCCAGACTTCGGACATCGGGGGGGACGGGGCGTTTCGGCGGGGTAAAGGCCCAATGCCCGCTGTAATCGGCCCCCTGCTCGATCCACTTCCGGACCAGTTCAATCTGCTGGGGGGTGAGCGTCTTCCCCGATTTCGGCGGAGGCATCCGCAACGACTCGTCGTCGGTGGTCAGCCGAAGGTGCAGTTCGCTGTCGGCAAGTTTTCCGGGAACGACCGGCGTCCCTCCCCCGGATTTCCGGAACAATCCCTCACGCGTGTCGAGACGCAGATCTCCCTTGCGCTTGGTCACGTCGGGACCGTGACACTGGAAGCAGTTGTCCGACAGGATCGGACGGATGTCGCGGGTGAAGTCGATCCGGTCGGCGGCGAGGCACGGCAGGCAGGTGAAACCGACGGCCAGGGCAAGACAGGTCAGGCGAAGCGGCTGGAAAACGTTCATCACACTTCAGTCGGAGGCGTCGAAACAAAGCGCTGGCGGCGGGCTCGATGCGCGTCGCGGTCATTCGCCCGATTATCGCAAGCCCAGTCCCCAGGCGAAAGGAATCCCGGGAAACGCTATGCCTCCAACCAGCGACGCGCCTCCTGCGGCGGACCCGTCGTCTACAATCAACCGTACACGTGAAGGTTGAATTGGGTGTCCTTGAATGTCGGTTGACGTTCAAAATCGACTTGACGCGATTCTGTCGTGGCTTGATACTCAAATTGTCGAAACGGCCGCCATTTCAGGCCGCATCCCCTGTCCCACGACCGCATTCGCCGACATCTCATGACAACTGCGGTTTTGCCGAAGCAAGTCGCCAGCGAGCAGAGACTCTTGCTCGACGGGGTCACCTGGGAGACCTACGACCAGCTCTTGCGCCTGTTTGAAGGCCGGCATCTGCGCCTCAATTATGACCGGGGCAGGCTCGAAATCATGACCACATCCGGCAGGCATGAACGTTGGAACCGACTTTCCGCACATCTCGATTTCAATTTCTTCGAATTTCCATCCGGGTTGCAGCCTGCTGGCGGATTCGGCGGCGGCGGTCGGTTGCTGGCGGCCTTGCAGGCGGTTGGTGCGGACGCGGCATTTAGTATTCGGAGAT
>JAPLOC010001150.1:0-3733 GCA_026692825.1 Planctomycetota bacterium
ACAAAAAATGAAAAACAGTCCACTTCACACTTGATTCAAATTAATACATGAGTATACTGAAACGCATGAGTACTTCGTCGACGCAGCCCCAAGGGGATTTAAACGCGGTGTCCCATGAATTCAACAGTGAATCACACATCTGGCCCGAGTGGAACCGGTCGGGGGAAGCAACGCCGGCCAGCTTCCAAATTGCCACAGGAAACAGTTGAACAGACCCAAGTTCTGGACTGGAGCATCGACGAAGAGTCGCTCCTGGAACCCGACTGGATCTGGCAACGGTGGCTTCCTCGGGGACGAGTCACGGTGCTGGGGACTCCGTCAGGGAGTGATTTCTCGGGGCTGGTCGCCGACTTGGTGGTCGCCGACTTGGTCGCCCGGGTCACTGCCGGCACTTCGTTTCCCGGTCTTGGTCCGCCGACCGGCCTGTACTGCCGGCAGTTCGCGGAAAGGGTCGCCGTTGTGACCGCTGGAGGCGATCCGCGGCGCGATTTCGGTCGGCTGGTCGCGCTGGCTGGCGGTCGGCTTGATCAGTTGCACCTGACCAGTGGCGTTGTCGAACCCGCCGGCCCGGATGGGTACCCGACTGAGCGACCGTTCAATCTGCCGGCCGATTTCCCGCTGTTGCGCCAGTGGCAATTTGAGGAGAATCTGCCCCCCGCGCACTTGACCATACCTCGTTCGCCGGAACACGAACCGGTCTCACTTCTCGTCATCGAAGCCCTCCCCAGGCAGGTGTCGAAATGGCGCGAGTCGGAGTTACGCACGCTGCTCGATCAGCTCAACCGTCTGGCGTTCGAACGCCACATGGCGATTCTGCTGGTGACACCGCTCACGGTTCTGCCCGCGCGATTGTCGGCCGGGAAAGTCACACTGGCAAAGGCATTCGGCAGCTCCATGCTGGTCGAGTCGGTCGGCGCGCTTTGGCATATTGACCAGGACCTGTCACATCCCGATCGCTTCGATCTTATTTGTCATAAACTTTGCCAGCGTCGCCCCTCGGTGGCGTTCTCTCTGAACGAGAATGGAATCCAGTGGGAGATCGCCGACTGGCAGGATCCCCGTACTTTGTCACCAATTCTCAAGCCGGCCGCCGCAACCGCCACCGTTGTGCCCGTTGTGTCGGAATTGCCCGCGATGGCTGCTGTGCCGACGTCGGTCGCAACTTCCACATTGGCGGCGGCAGCGACCGTTCCACCACTGGCTCCCCCCTCTTCACACCAGACTCCGCGCCAGAATTCTTCTGCGATACCGAAACGAAAACAAGCACCGCCGCAAAATCCACAGCGGGATCCGGCGACCTGGCCCGAGGCAAAAACCCAGCGGGAGCGGGAGTCACGAGTGGCTCCCGTCGGGGAATCGACAACTCCGCGACCCGCAGTCGACGGCTCGCCTCCAATTCGGAAAACGGAGGACGAACTCCGGCAGACACCCGAATGGAAACGGGCGTCACGCAACGAACGCAAGCGACTTCTTAGAAACGCCCGATCGGGAATTGTATCGGACTGAGCCGCAAACCTCTCTTTCCTGATCCGTGAACCGAGCGCCATTCGGCAGGTCGGCGGTCCAACATGCCTGCTGGAGGTCGATGTCGGATGAAGGAAAGGCGGGATCGAGATCCCGCACTCCAGGGAGAGCCGCCCTCATCTGTAAATGGTGCGCGTCGTCGGGACATGTGGCGGACGGCGTTCCTACGACGCCGCGGTCTGGACGACCGCCGGCAGAGTTGAGTGGAGACAGATTGAAACGCCGCATCGGAAGCGACTGCTCACACGACGGTGAGGCCAAACGACGGGACACGTTTACCGACCTGGCCGCCGGCTGCGCCGTCGGGCGCGACGCCGCGGAGCGTCGTCGCGACATGGTTGATTTCGGGCCACCCACGCAATACGATCGCGGTTTCAGACTGGTCAATTGTTCGGCGTCAATGACGATCGCCGTTCCCGCCAGTGAATCCCCGATTCGAGAGATGATTCCATGGCCCGCTTTCCCCGCATGCANNNNAGCTTGTCGACGACAATCAGGTGTCGGTCTATCACTGCGTGAATCGCTCGTTGCGCGGCGCGTTTATCGCGGGGGTCGACAAATCGACCGGCAGATCGTACGACAACCGCCGGCAATGGCTCACCCGGGCATTGCAGTCGCAATCCGAACAGCTCTGTGTCGATGTGCTGGCGTTCTCAATCGAATCGCAGCAATTGCAACTTTTGGTTCGCACCCGTCCCGATATTGCCAAGTCGCTCAGTACCCAGGAAGTGGCGCGGCGTTACCTGACCGGCATTCCCTCAAAAGCCGGGTTCGACCAGCCGGCCGCCATCCCCCAGCCGGAAGCGATCAAAGAACTGGCAAAGGATCCTGGACTGGTCGCCCGCGCCCGCGCGCGTCTCTCCAGCCTGTCTTGGTTCGTCAGTCAGATCACTGAGCCGCTCGCGCGAAACGCGAATCGCGAGGACGAGATTCGCGGACGATTTTGGGAGGGCCGCTTCCACTGTCTCCCGATTCTGGATGGCCCCGCGTTGGCCGCCGCCGTCGCGCATGTCGAACTGTCTCCGATTCTCTCCGGGGAAGCCACCACTCTCGCGGGGTGTAAGGCAACGTCGGTGTCACCTCGATCTGCCGCGTTGAAATCCGGTTCTCCGACTTGGTTGTCATCGCTCACCGGAAACGGAAAGTCCCGGAAAGCCGCCAAGTCCGCACCGGCTCCGTATTTTGGCATCCCGATCTCCGAGGCGGACTTTTTCGCGGTCCTGGAGTGGACCAGCAAGCAGGTGATGAAATCCGAGCGAGGGCGTTTCCCCGAAACGCTTGCCGAGAGTTTCGCCGAGCTGTCCGTTGCCCCAGATCACTGGCTCACCCTGGTCAAGGACTTTCAAAAGATCTTTCGTCGGGCCGCGGGGAAGCCGGAATCGCTGGAACAGCAGCTCAAACAGAGAGGGCGGCGGCATATGCACGGCATTGTTCTGGCAAGGGAATTGTTTTCCTAGGCGGTTCTCTGGATTTGCCGGACCACAACAATGCCCGGTTCGCGGCACGTTCGCCCCTTTGTCGAAATTGCGTACGGGATCGCGCTCGGCTGCGCGTTCTGCTGGTTCACGTTCGGCCCCGGGTCACAAAGTCACGTCCTGGCAGACGACGAGACCCCGCGACCGGCCGACGTTGAGTTCTTCGAACAAAAAGTCCGGCCGATTCTCGTCAATCGCTGTTATGACTGCCACGGTCCCGATAGTGGCGATGGCGAAGGGGGGCTGCGACTGGATGCGCGGTCGAGTCTGATTCGTGGTGGAAACTCGGGATCGGCTCTGGTTCCTGGCAAGCCAGACCAAAGTCTGATCATACTCGCGGTTCAACACGATCCTTCCCTGGCTGCGATGCCCCCGAAGGCGAAGCTCAAGCCTGAGGAAATTCAGTCGCTGGTCCGCTGGGTGGAACGGGGTGCCGAGTGGCCCAAGGATCCACAGGCGATTGAACGAACAAACGTCGTATCGGCGATCGGCGCGGAACTTTCCCCCGAATCGCTGGCAGAGGCGCGGAGATTCTGGGCGTTTGTGCCCCCGGTCGAACCCGACGTTCCCTTCCTCTGGACCAACAGTCGACCGCGATCACCCGTCGACGTTTTGATTTTCGGGCGACTGGAGCGAGCCGAGATCACGCCCGCCCCTGAAGCCGACCGGCGCACGCTGATCCGCCGGGCGACGTTTGATCTGTTGGGACTCCCCCCAGACCCCGATGATGTCGA
>JAPLOC010001150.1:3743-4732 GCA_026692825.1 Planctomycetota bacterium
CGATGCGTTTTCACGCCTGGTCGATCGCCTGCTGGAATCGCCGCGCTATGGAGAACGCTGGGGCCGGCACTGGCTGGATTCCGCGCGGTATGCCGACACCAATGGAATGGACGACAACGTCGCCTGGTCCGATGCCTGGCGCTACCGGGATTACGTGATTGACGCGTTCAATCGCGATTTACCCTACGACCAGTTCGTTCGCGAACAGATCGCGGGGGATCTTGTCGCACCGCCGGGAGACGCGCGCCACGACGCGGCGGTGATCGCGACCGGATTTCTGATGGTCGGACCGAAATTCCCGAGCGCCGATGACCCGGTCAAACAGCAGCTCGACATCGTCGACGAACAACTCGACACGACCGGTCGCGTGTTCCTCGCGCTCACGCTCGGCTGCGCCCGTTGCCACGATCACAAATACGACCCGTTTCCGTCGGCCGACTATTACGGCCTCGCGGGAATCTTCCAGGGTACGACGACGATGTTGTCGTATCGTGTCGATTCGAAATTCAACCTGGTTGCACTGGGTGATCCCGCCGCCGAACAGGAGCTGACCCGGCTGGAACGCGAATTCGATCGGCACGACGATGTGATCGTCAATGGCAGCAGTCTGAAAATGACCGCGGAAGAGCGTCAGAATCATCAGACCGAACTCAATCGCTCCCTGGCGGCGATTCTGGCCACTCCCACCGCGATGGCCGTGGAAGAGGGGGCCGGAATCGACCTGCCGGTCATGGTCCGCGGCAACCACCTGACCAAGGGGCGAATCATCCCGCGGCGGATTCCGCCGGTCCTTCTGCCTGAAGAACTCAGTTCCCATTTACCCGCCTTTCCCAAAGACGGCAGCGGACGCCGCGAACTGGCCAACTGGCTGACGGATCCCCGAAATCCGTTGACTGCAAGGGTCATGGTCAATCGCGTCTGGGCGTGGCATTTTGGTCAGGGACTGGTTCGATCGGTCGACAATTTCGGCCAGCTTGGTGACCGCCCCG
>JAPLOC010001151.1 GCA_026692825.1 Planctomycetota bacterium
CCGCACGACAGGCAGCGTTCATCAGCGATCGACCGCGATTCCCCGCCCTTCGGGAGAACGCGTCGACTGGATCCTGCGCCAACACCAGAGACGTTACGCGGCTCGCGACGTTTCCATCAGCGACGAGGTCTCGCCCGAGAAACGATCCCGATAACCGCTGACGTGCTGTTCATGCAACCGGGCGATTCCTTCACGAATCAACGGGAGCGCGACCTCCAGCGTCTTGCGGATCCGCCGACTTTGCAGCGACGTTTCACCCGCGCCGTAGTCGCGACGCTCGCCCAGAGTCGTATCGCACGCCTCCAGCCCCGAGAGAGACAAGCCGAACTGGTCGGCCAGCAGGCAGGCGAACCGGAACGGATTGATCCGCTCACCGCCACCGACATGATAAATCCCGGCCAGTTTCTGTTGCCGGGCTTCGTCCAAAACATCCGCCAGATCAGTCGCGAGAATCGGTGTCGCGTGGCGCAGACAATCGAGTCGCAATTCCTGTCCGTTCGCCAATGTCTCAACAATCCGTTCGGCCAAACCGGGGCGGTCCTCCCGGGGAGACCAGCCAAACGCGTTGGTCCGAACAATCAATGCCTGCGGATTCGCCTCAATGACGGACTGTTCGATGTTTCGCAACAGCCGGGCGGTCGGCGTGTCGCAGAAGCAACTGCCGTTTTCCCGATGGAACATCCAGGGGCCGGTGAAGACGGCATCCGAGGAAACGAGGGTGAACTCGGCGTTCCATTCCTTGGCGGCTCGAGCCCAGGTGCCGGCGATTCCCTGCCAGTCGGCACGTGTTGAAAGCGAAGGTTCTTCGTCCCAGCTCGATTCGGCTCCGGGGCCACAGAAGACGATCCAGTCGGGCTGGCCGTTCGAGAGCCAGGCGGCCGGATTATCGCGACCCGATCGGCACAATTCGATTTCGCATCCCTCAATGGAAAGGGACGATTCCCAGCTCAGTCCTGTCACCTCGTAGCGCCCCCCCAGCCAGGCTGCCAGGTTCGCACCCACCACTGTATCCACCCCGGCGATCAGCAACTTGTCCACGCGGAAGCCTCCGTGCTTTGGCGCGCCGCGCACAGGCGAATGGGCCTGACGCCACGCGGTCGAATTCCATTTCGTCCGAACCGGTCTGTTCTTCACGCCGATCAGCAGTTTCGCTCCGCCGACCAGTGTGAAGGGGTCGGAGTATAGAATGGCTGGGTAAGATCGCCAATGGCAGTTTTTGCGCCCCCGAATTCTTGAAAATGTGGGGACTACTTCCGTTTCGATTCCGTCCCCGCACCCATTGCCGCGTCCTGCTTCACTCGCAGCTTAATGATCCTCTCGATCAGATCGACCGGCATTGGCTCATCCAGTGGGAACTGCAGATTGCCCTTCGGACCGGCGTAGCGTGCCGCCGCTTTCTCAAGCGACTTGTCGCCAGAGATCGGCGGGTAAAACCCAATGTGTTTCTTCCAGGCGGCGAAGTAAACCAGAATCCCGTGCTGCCGGAAGGCGGGCATCTGGTAGCTGATCACTTCGGTGGCGTCCGGTGCCGCCCGACGGATCACCCCCCGCACTTCCTCAAGTACCGCCTTCACATCGTCGGGGAACAGCGCGATGTACTCGTCGATGTCGCATGGTTTCCTGGAGTTCGCCATCATTGCATGACTTTTCGTGTGTTGCGTGCCTTTCGTGGTTCCCCAAGCCCCCACAAGTCCACCGCCGAAAACTGCGGGCTGACCACGTCACCGCATCGGCCGATCTCACCCCAGTTTGGCGAGTTCGACACAAAGCTTTTCCAGACGTCCCGGATGTGGTTCCGGGGTCGGTTCGGCCTTCACACCCGGAGTTCCGTCAGACAGCCGAATCAACTCCAGTGGGCGTTCGCACAGATCTTCGTGGTAGAATCGCGAACTGGGGAAAATGTCGGCCGGGTAGGTGAAATTGTCCAGCATCGCCAGCGACACGCACAGACCCGCACCCAGAGCGCTCTCCAGCATCCCCCCCACCCAGCAGGGAATCCCCGCCTGTTGACAGATGTTGTGGATTTTGACGGCGTTGGTCAGTCCCCCCACCCGCCCCGGCTTCACGTTCACGTATTGGCAGCTCTTCTGCGCGATCGCCTGCACCACGTGCCGGGGGTGGGTGATACTTTCGTCGAGACAGACCGGCGTGCGGATTTTTGACTGCAACTGCGCGTGGTCGAGCAAGTCGTCATGGGGCAACGGCTGTTCGATCATCGCCAGACGAAACTCATCAATCTGCTGGAACAGCGGGAGATCGTCCAGTCGATAACCACTGTTGCAGTCGATGTGAAACACCGGATCGGGGAACCGCTTTCGGACAGCGGTCAGCATGGGAATATCCCAGCCCGGCCGGAACTTGAGCTTCACGCGGGGAAAGCGCGCTGCCACCGCGCCATCGATGGCAGTGAGCAGATCGTCAAACGAGTCCATCACGCCGAAGTCGGCTCCCACCGTCACTTCATCGCGCGACGCGCCGAGCAGCCGATGAAGCGGAGTGTTGGTCAGTCGACTCTGCAGATTCCACCACGCGGTGTCCAGCAGCGCTTTGGCGAACGGGTTTCCCTTATAGACCGCCAGATGTTCCTGGAGCGCGTCCCCCGAGGGAATCTCGCGTCCCAAGAGCGCGGGGGCCAGCCACTCTTTCGCACAATGGAAGATCCCTCCCCCCCACTCCGGACTGTAACAGGGGGCGGTCAGCGGGGCGCTTTCGCCCCAGGCGTGGACCGAACCGGACGTCAACCGGCACAGCACGCTATGGCAGGCGACATCTTCGCCGTAGGCGGTCTTCCACGGGTAGATCAGTGGCATCGCCACATGGAACAGTTCAATCCGGTCGATTCTCATTGTTCAACGTATTTCCAGAATTCTTCCTCTCCACCGTCGCGGGGAGGGGGAGGAGCCGGCTTTGGGGTCTTTCTCTGCGCGGGGGCGACCGGTGGGGGAACCGGGGCGACGCGAGTCCCCGCCGGCTTGACCTGCGGGGTTTTTATGGGTGTCCCCTTAGGCTGCGGGGCGGGGACCGCTTTCGGGGCCGTTTGTCGGGGACCGCACGCCGGGCATTCCCCCCGCAGGTTGAGTGGCTCGGCGCACTTCGAACACAGCATGATCGCCGCCTCGGCGAGCGGTTTGGGCCGGGCCGCCGCGGCCGCCGCTGGGGCTGGTGCCCGCGGCGCAGCGGCGGGAGTCGGTTTGGGCGCGACCGCGGGACTGGCCGCTGGTGTCGAATCCACCGCCAGGACGATTTCCGCCGACTCGTCGTCCACGATTTCCCGGGTCAACAGGCTGCTGTCCCGACGCAGTTCGACATGCGCCTGTTTGCCACTGGTCACTTCACGGGCCGA
>JAPLOC010001152.1 GCA_026692825.1 Planctomycetota bacterium
CCTCGGCAACTCGGTCAATGTCTCGGTCCAGACCGGAGCGAACGGCGGTTACTCGTTCGACAACCTGCGTCCCGGCACCTACACCCTGACCGAAACCCAGCCCGCTGGCTACCTCGACGGGAAGGACGCGATCGGATCGCAGGGTGGCTCGGCTGCCAACGACAGCTTCAGCAACATCGTCCTGACCTCGGGTTCGACCGGCACCAACAACAACTTCGGTGAACTGGTTGCTTCGACGATCTCGGGAACGGTTTTCGGCGACGCGAACAACAATGGCTCGAAGGACGGAACCGAGTCGGGCATCGAAGGGGCGACGGTCACGCTAACCGGCACCGACGATCTCGGCAACTCTGTCAACGTCGCAGTCCAGACCGGCGCGAACGGCGGTTACTCGTTCGGCAACTTGCGTCCTGGCACCTACACCCTGACCGAGTCGCAGCCCTCTGGCTACCTCGACGGTAAGGACGCGATCGGATCGCAGGGTGGTACTGCTGGCAACGATAGCCTCAGCAACATTGTCCTGAACTCGGGTTCGACCGGTACCGGAAACACGTTCGGCGAACTGGTCGGCTCCACTGTCTCGGGCGCGGTCTTCACCGACTCGAACAACAACGGTGCGAAGGATGGAACCGAATCGGGAATCGCCGGCGTGACAGTCACGCTGACTGGAACCGACGATCTCGGCAACTCGGTGAACGTCGCGGTCCAGACCGATGCGAACGGCGGTTATTCGTTCAGCAACCTCCGTCCCGGCACCTACACTCTGACCGAGACCCAACCCGCCGGCTATCTCGACGGTAAGGACACGCTCGGCACGCAGGGTGGCGTGAAGACCAATGACACGTTTTCGACGATTGTGTTGGCCTCCGGCACCACGGGCGTCAACAACAACTTCGCGGAACTTGCGCCGGCCAGCGTTTCGGGAACGGTGTTCAGCGATTCCAATAACCACGGCCCCGTCGCCGGAACCGAAGCTGGTATCGCCAACGTCACGGTCACACTCAGCGGAACCGACGACCTCGGCAATTCTGTCAATGTGACGAAGACGACCAACTCGGCTGGAGTTTACTCGTTCACCGGATTGCGTCCTGGGACGTACACCCTCACCGAAACTCAGCCCGCCGGCTACTTTGACGGCAAGGATTCGCTGGGTACCCAAGGGGGAACGAAGACCAACGACGTGTTTGCAACCTTTGTCCTGTCGGCCGGATCGACGGGAGTGAACAACAACTTTGGTGAATTGCTCACCGCGTCGACTGACAGGAACCGACGACCTGGGTGCCTCGGTCAATCAGACCGTGTTCACAAACTCGGCTGGACTGTACGCGTTCACCGGCTTGCGACCAGGAACATACAAGGTCACCGAGACGCAACCCGCCGGATACCTCGACGGCAAGGACACGATTGGCACGAACGGGGGAACCGTCGGTGCCGACAATTTCTCGAATATCGTGCTGGCGGCTGGCACGGCTGGCGTCAACAACGTGTTCGGCGAAGTGCTGGCTTCGAGCCTGTCGGGTTACGTCTACAAGGATGCGAACAACGATGGCGTGTTCCAGGGAACGGAAGCTCCCTTGTCCGGGGTGACGGTCAAGCTGACCGGAACCGATGACCTGGGGAATGCCGTGAACGTCACGGCAGTCACGAACGCTTCCGGGTTCTACTCGTTCGCCAACCTGCGTCCGGGAACCTATTCGGTGACCGAGACCCAGCCCGCCGGCTACGCGGACGGGAAGGACACGATCGGATCGCAAGGTGGCACGACGAATGCCGACCAGTTTGTGATCGTGCTGAATCCGGGGGTTGCCGGGACCGCGAACAACTTTGGAGAACTGGCCGCCAGCATCAGCGGCAAAAAGTTCTTCGACGTGTCGGGGAACGGATTGTCCGCCGACGATACGGCTCTCGCGGGAGCGTCGTTTAAACTGTACCTCGACTCGAACAACAGCGGCTCGCTGGAAACGGCTACCGACACAGTCATTGGCACGAGGACTTCGACAACTGACGGCACCTTCTCGTTCGGCGATCTGCCGGCCGGGGTGTACTTTGTGCAGGAAATGGCGATGACCGGCTTCGTCCGGACCGGACCGGTCGCGAGCGATTACTACAAGGTGAACGCTCTGGCGGGTTCGGCGAACGGCACCTACACCTTCGCGAACGCGGAAGTGTGCGACAAAGCCGAAATCAATCCCGCGACGTTGAAGTACATCATCAACGGGACCACGACAGTCACCGATCTTCGCGGCAAAGTGAACGCGGGGGACACGGTGGAAGTGCAGTTTGACGTTGTTGAACCGGGCGAAACGCTGACCTTGGTTAGCTATACGGCTCCCGGCGCGACATTCAATGCGAGTAACGCGTCACAGCAGAAGATCTTCGACGTGGCGTCGATCTCGAACGCCGCCGTCGGTCACTACTCGCTGACAGTGTTGATCCCCAACAGCTTCTTCCAGGTCGACTTTGTCTGTGGCAAAGCCATCGACACGTTCGGCCCCGCGGGCAGCAACATCTTCTACAGCGCCCAGAACCGCCTGTTCAGCGCCGACAATGACGGCCCCTGCCTGGTCGCCAAGTCGTCGCTCTCGGGTTTCGCGTACGTCGACGCCAACAACAACGGCGTGAAGGAAACGACGGAAGCGGGAATCGCGGGTGTGAGCATCAGCCTGGCTGGTGTCGACATCTATGGCAACACCGTCACCGCGACGACGACGACCGATTCGACCGGCAAGTACACCTTCGCAAATCTCGACGCCAGCAGCATCGCCGGCTACAGGATCACCGAGGCTCAGCCGGCAGGCTACTTCGACGGCAAGGACACGATCGGCAGCCTGGGTGGAACGGTCGCGAACGACCAGTTGACGACGGGTCGGGTGAACACGAATCTCGCCGGCACCGGTTACAACTTTGGTGAACGGTTGCCCTCGAGCGTTTCGGGTTACACCTACGTCGACGCGAATAACGATGGCGTGAAGCAAACGACGGAAGCGGCCATCGCGGGCGTGTTGGTGACTCTGACCGGTACCGACGATCTGGGGGCTGCGGTCAATCTGACCGCAACCACCGATTCGACCGGCTACTACGCGTTCACCAACCTGCGTCCGGGAACCTACACCCTCCAGGAAACCCAGCCCGCTGGCTACCTGGATGGTAAGGACACCGTGGGCACCCAGGGGGGAACCGCGACCAACGACAAGATCACCAACATTGTTCTGGGATCCGGTGTGAATTCCGGTACCGGCAACAACTTCGGTGAGTTGGCGGGAGCTTCACTGTCAGGATACGTTTACCTCGACGTGAACAATGACGGCACGAAGCAGACGACCGAAACCGGGATTTCGGGGGCCACCGTGACACTGACCGGCACAAATGATCTGGGAGCCGCTGTCACTCTGACAGCGACCACCAATTCGACCGGCCTGTACACCTTCGCCAACCTGCGGCCGGGGACTTACACGATCACGGAAACACAGCCTGCCGGCTACAACGACGGCAAGGATACGCTGGGCTCGATTGGTGGCACGATGACGAACGACAAGTTCGCCACGATCACCGTCGCACCCGCCGCCAACGGTGCCAACTACAACTTCGGTGAAGTGGGTGGCAACGTTGCTTGCGGTGACTCGGCGACGATTGGTTACTGGCAAAACAACAACGGCCAGTGCCTGATCAACAGCCTGAACGGCGGATCCAGCGATACCAAGCTGGCTCAGTGGCTCGCGACGACCTACCCGAATCTCTACGGATCAGCGTGTGGTGCCAAGGCGATGGTCAGCACGACCGGCGTCTACAAGACCAACGCCCAGGTGGCCGCCAGTTACATCACCAACTTCTTCAGCGTTTCGGGAATGAAGTCGGATGCCCAGGTACTCTGCACCGCTCTGTCGGTTTACGTGTCGAACTCCACTCTGGCCGGCGGCACAACGGCCGCCAGCTTCGGGTTCAATGTCTCGACGGTTGGTTCGGGCCTGAAGCAGTTCAACGTCGGAACGAACGGTGCCGCGTTCGGCGTCGCCAACAACACCCAGATGACACTGAACCAGTTGCTCGCGTACGCGAACACCAAGTCGGCCAAGGGTGTGTTGTACAGTGCGGCGACCACGTACCTCTCCGCGTGCAACACGGTCTTCTCGAACGTGAACACGACCGGTGACATCAAGTAGTTCGCAAGAACCTGGATGTGAGTAATTTTGACAGGACGGACCGAAGTGGTCCGTCCTGTTTTTTTGCGCCCGTTTAAGACCGTTCCCAGATCAATTCCGTGGTTTGTGAAATCCTTCGAAAAAACCGAACCATCAATGGTTCTTGGATTCGTTCCGGAAATCGACGAGTTTGTCCTTCGTGGGGCCGGGATGGAACCCTTTCAGGGTACGGCTCCGTGACAATCAAGAACCCAGGGTAGGTCTCGCTCCGCTCGACCAACCCTGGGCTATGGGATCCAACCCCGTTGGGGTAAATTGAAAGCGACGAAGGCGACCGAAACCTCGCACCGGATCTACCGGCTGTCGTTTCTGGAGGTTCGCCCGCAAAACAACGACCAGATTCCGGAATTGATCATGGACAGATCCTTGGGATACGACACCACCAAAGCACCGAGCTGGCGGCATGCACTTCACACCGAAGCGTGATTTTTTTGACGGCGTCCAGTTCTACGGCGGTTGCCTGGCGATCTGGCTGTGCCTGCTCGCCCCCGGTTTGCTGACCGTTCACCTGGCCCGAATTAACACCAGCCCCAGCGGGAGTCTCGAGGTTCAGTCGCAATACGGCCTGGGGACATTATTGATCGGACTGGGAGTCTGGCTACTGATTGACGCGTTGTGGGACCGCATGGTTGAAGCGTATGAGATCACTGAAACGGAATTCGTCATTCGCAAAGGCTGGCGACTGCGGCGCGTTCCCATCGCGGAAATCCAGCGTGTCGAACGGATCGACGTCCCCCGTGCCGCCTTTCCACCGAAACCTGGCTGGCGCGTTGAATACACGTTGGCGGGCAGGTACCACGGCCACGTGGATCTGGCGGTTCGCAATGAAGACGCGTTTCTGACGGCTCTGCGGGAGTCCTGTCCACACATCGTGTTCCGGCCAGCGAACGCCGGCCGACCGGAGTGATTCACGCGGACAATGTATCGACGTCCTACAAATCGAGCCCCAGCTCCTCAATCTTTCGATACAAACTGGACAGCCCCAGTCGCAGCCGCTTCGCCGCCTCCCGTTTGTCGGGCCATTGACGCAGCACGCGGCTGATGTGCAGTTTCTCGTAGTGCCGCAGCGCGGATCGGAGGTCGTCGGTATCGGGCAGAATCTGTCCGACCCCCAAGAGATCGGGGGGCAGGTCTTTAGGCTCGATCTGCGTTCCCTCGCACATGATCACGGCCCGCTCGATGGCGTTATCCAATTGCCGAACGTTCCCCTTCCAGCGGGCCGACATCAACAGCCGCATCGTTTCGCTGGTCGCTCCAGTCACCCGTTTTCCCAGCGACTGGGTGTACTTGGCGATGAAGAATTCAACCAGTTCGGGAATGTCGTCGAGGCGATCGCGCAACGGAGGAATGCGGATCTTCACCCCGTTCAGGCGGTAGAACAGATCTTCGTGGAATCGCCCGTCGCCCACTTCCCGCTCCAGATCGCGCGTGGTTGCTGCGATGATGCGGGCCGAGACGCGAACCGGTTCGGTCGCCCCCAGCGGCATGATCTCCTGAAACTCGATCGCCCGCAGCAGTTTCGCCTGCGTCGGGAGGGGCAGTTGTCCAACTTCATCCAGGAACACCGTCCCTTCTCCCGCGTGCAGCAACACCCCGGGCTGGTCGGTCGTCGCGCTCGAGTGGACCCCCTGTCGCTGACCGAACAACTGCGCTTCCAGCAATTCCACCGGCTGAGTCGCGCAGTGGACCGCCAGAAATTTTTCGTGCGCCCGAGGGCCGGTGCGATGGATCACCCGCGCGAAGAGTTCCTTACCGGTCCCGGTCTCCCCGTCCAACAACACGTTGCTGCTCGTGGCGGCAATCTTGCGAATCGACGCCTGAACTTCCTGCAGTGCCTTGCTCGATCCCACAAGATCCTCGAACGGTTGCTGTCGGGCGAGTTCCCGCCGTAGCGACTGATTCTCGAGAAACAGCTCCCGATACCGGAACAGGCGTTCGAGCTTGTGATGCAGGTCGTCGAACAGGACCGGTTTGACCAGGTAGTCATACGCCCCGGCCTTGAAGGCTTCGACGGCGTTTTCCACTGTGGCATACGCGGTGATGATCAGCACCAGGAGATCAGAATTGAGCTGCTGCATCCGCCGCAGGAGCTGGATGCCATCCCCGTCCGGCAGCCGGACATCGCAAATGGCGACCGAAAAATCCTTTTGCTTGACGAGCGCCAGCGCTTCGGCGACCGAGCCCGCCTCGGTGACGATGAACCCTTCGCTGGTAAGAAACTCGCGGAGAGTGGTGCGGATGATCTGTTCGTCTTCGACCACCAGCACGTTGCGGATGCTTTTCACGTTCAACTGACCTCGCTGACAGCCTGCTCGGGAGACGCCACATCGGGATGATTGCGGACGTTGTCACAGGTGACGTAGACACGAAACGCGGTACCCGCCGGCGACGTGCCGGCCAGTTCAATCCGCCCCTTCAAAGACAATTCCATCAGGTGCCGGCAGACGAACAGCCCCAATCCGGTGCCGGTTTCCTTCGTGGTGAAATACGGTTGAAAGACCTTGGCCAGTTTGTCCTGCGGGATTCCATGACCATCGTCACGGATCCCGCACACGATCCATCCGTCCGTGAGTTCGGTCGAGATTTCGATCTCGCCCCCCTCGTCGGTGGCGTCCATCGCGTTCAGGATCAGGTTCAAAAAGACCTGCACCAACTGGTCTCTTACCGTACGCAACGAAGGGATTCCCACTGCGTACCGGGTGGTGATCCGTTTGCCCTTCGTGCGTTTGTAGTACTTGGCGATATTGAGCGCCGCTTCAATGATCTCGCGGATGTCGCACAAACTCTGCTGCGTGGTCGCCGGCCGGCTGAAGTCGACCAGTTCCCGTAGCGTTCGCTGGATCCGCCGCAGTTGATCGTCGACCAGATGCAGTTTTTCGCGGGTGTATTCGTCCTGCGGTCTGCGGTTCAGCATCTGCACCAGCGAACTGATCGCCGCCAGGGGATTGCCCACTTCGTGCGCGATGCCCGCCGCCAGCAGCCCGAATGCCGCCTGCTTCTCCTGTTGCACCACGAGCGCCTGCGATTGCTGCAGCTCGTTGGTCCGCTGCGAAATCCGTTCTTCGAGGTGGGACTGGTTCTCGCGCAGCTCGGCGTTCAATTGTCCCAGTTGCAGTCCCGCCCCCTTGAGCAGCCCCGCCAGCGCGGTACACGCCCACGCGACCCAGCCCATCGAGACAATCATCACGAACAGACTCGACACCTCGGGATGCGGGTGCCGGGGACTGATCAGCAGCGCGCCGAAACTCAGCGAGTGCAGCACGAACGTGGCGGCGGTCGTCGCTGGCGAATACCGGATCGCGCACACCAGGAGCGACAGGAAGTAGTAGAACCGGAAAGGGCTTTCCAACCCCTGATCGAAAAAGCAAAGCAGCCCGACGAAAACCGCTTCCATCAGCGAGATCGCCAGCGGCAACCGCTCGAGAAACACTTTTTTCCGCAGACTCCAGACGGTATCGAGCAGCGCATACAGCGCACCCAGCGTCAGAATCGCGTTGATCGTCGGTCGGTGCGCTTCCGGTCGATCGACCAGATTCACCAGCAGGTATCCGACCAGGACACCGAACCAGCGGATGCGCACGGTGATCGATTCGGCGGCCAATTCCCAGCCCGAAGGATCACGCGACGCTGGCGGGGCACTGGCGGTCACTTGACGCGTGATCCCTCGGCCAACTCCCGTTCGGGACGAACCAGCACCACCCCCGACTCATCCGACCCCGCCAGCAGCATTCCGTTGCTTTCCTCTCCCCGAATCATGGCCGGCTCGAGGTTATTGACCACGACGATCTGGGTGCCCACCAGCGTCGCCGGGTCGTAGTGCCCGCGAATTCCCGCGACAATCTGCTTCTCAACCGTCCCCACACGAATCTTGAGCAGCAACAGCTTGTTCGCGTTCGGGTGTTCACGGGCTTCCAGCACCCGCGCCACACGCAAGTCGAGTTTGGCGAAATCTTCGTATTTGACGAACGCGGTGGCTGCGGGAACGACTGCGGGGGAGCCAGTGGCGGCAGGAGCGACGGTGGATGCCGGGCTGGCAGGGTTGGAATCAGACATGGAGTGGTTTCGGGTTTTCGTTTCGAACGGCGGTTCACGCTCAAGGCGCGCTGACCCGCAGTCTACTACCAAAACAGAATGTGTACCACTACGTCAGCGCCCGGCACGCCGGCCACGATCGGAAATTCGCAGCGGACTGGTCCCCGCAGTTCCCGAAATCGCACCGTTCTCGGTACCGGTCGGTGTATCTCGTTTGGCATCCGGCTGCCGTTCGATGCGGATCAACGTCGTCTTGGTCTGCGGAAATTCGCGACCGCTCGCCGTCCTCACCCGCATTTGCGCGTGCTGGGTTTGCCGGGACGCGATCGTCAGTCCCGTTCGCGGATCAAAACTCGCAGTGCCGGTCGCATCCCCTCCAGTGAAGCGAATGACGACGTCGGAATCGCCAGCGGTCCCCTTCGCGTCAACCGGATTCAGCCGACTGCGCCACTCTAGACTGCGATTTTCGCCACGAGTCGCTCCCATTACGAATTCGGTGGACTGCCGAATTGAGGTGGGATGGGAAATCGTGCGTGTTTCGACCCAGCGTTCCCCCGGTCGGTTGCCACGCACGGAGATCAACCCGAGCATGTCGGTGAGAAACTGCGTCGGGCCATCGGAACCCCACGCCGACTCGAGCGCTCGTCGAAATCGGACGCGGGTCGCCCCTTCGGGGACCGACTGGGCACACCGGTCGAGAAACGCGGGGAAATCATCCAGGGCCAACGGTTCCCCACGTTCCGAGAGCCAGAAGCGAAACCCGTTGTCGCACAACCCGTGAAGACCGACCTGAGGACTCTCGCCGTCGCCAGCCGGGTGGGTCGAGTCGATCGTGACAACTGGCTGACCAGGAAGTTCCAATTGCTGTAGAGCGCTGTGGAACCGGACTCGAAACTGGGGGACGGGAGTCGCTTCCGGCGGAATCGAACGGTGGGAGGGCGTATTCGCGTCCAGATCCGATCCGGTCGGCTTCCCGTCGAACTCTGGCGGAAAACAACCCGCCTGTCGTCGACCTGCTGTTCGAGGTCTTGTTCGACGTGTCGATGAAATGTCATTGTCTCGCCTGGAACCAGCGTTCCCCGTTGCGCAACCGGTGCTTCGCTGGCAGGACGGTCGACAGGATCCTCCGGAAACTCGAGTTCCACAAATTCATCTGTAGCGGTTGAGGGCGAGCCGGATGTGCCGCAACCAGACAGTCCGATCAGGATACAGGCGAATACGCCCAGAGCCCGCAATAGGCGACAGTGGTTTTGTGTGAGATTCACATAGGGCATCGCGGTCCCTCGCGATCGCAAACCGAATCAGGTTGCCGCACCGACCTGGAAATTGTCACCCGGCGGCTGGAAGACAACGACGGCCGAGAGAATACCACCAACACCGAATTCGATGAATACCGGAATCTCGGGACACTGGACTACAAAAAGTCCGAGAACAGGTCGACTTCCGGCCACTCCCGCACCTTGTCGGCGGCGAGGTGCAGATAAGGATCGATCGCCTGAGCCAAGTGGGCTCCGTGGGGTGCCGATCGTGTATTGAACAGCGCCGCCCAGGTGAGCCCGTCGTGACGTCGCACGAGCAGGGCCGCAGTGCCATCCAATGATC
>JAPLOC010001153.1:0-799 GCA_026692825.1 Planctomycetota bacterium
CAACAACAACTTTTGGGGTGGCGGCCACTATGGTTACGGTGGCTGGGGAGCCGGATACGGGCGTTGGGGTGGCTGGTACGGCCATCCCTGGGGTGCCTGGGCTGCCACCACGGCCGCCGTCGGCTTAGGGAGCTGGGCGCTCGGTTCGATGTACTACAACTGCGGTTACGCCGCTTATTCGAATCCGTACTACGCCCCGACCCAGTACGTTGTTTACGAAAGCCCCGCAGTCAACTACTCGCAGCCGATCGCCCCGCAAGCGTATTACCAGGAGCCGTCGAACACGACCATCATCGTGAACAACGACCCCAATCAGACGGCGACCACGACTCCTCCCGCGAATGATCCCGCGTCACCAGGCCCCGTGCCCGGTGTCGCGCAGGCTCCGACGGCCGAGGACGAGGCGAACGCCGCCTACGCGGCGGGTGCCGACGCGTTCAAGCAAGGGGACTACCAGACCGCGTTGAAGCAGACCGAGATGGCTCTGGCCAAACTGCCCAGCGACAGCACGCTGCACCAGTTCCGCGCCCTTTCGTTGTTCGCACTCGGAAAATACCCCGACACCGCCGGCACTCTGTTCGCGGTTCTCTCGGTGGAACCGGGCTGGGACTGGACCAGCCTGAGCGCGTTCTATCCCTCAGTCGCGGTCTATACCGAGCAGCTTAGAAAACTCGAAGCGTACACCAAGGCGAATCCGAACGCTCCGGACGGACATTTCGTACTGGCGTACCACTACCTGTGTGCCGGCCACAAGGAAGCGGCGCTCAAGCAGTACAAGCAGGTCGTCGCGCTGCAGCCG
>JAPLOC010001153.1:822-7466 GCA_026692825.1 Planctomycetota bacterium
GCCCGCCGAGGACCCCGCCGCTGGCGGTGCGGCCCCCGCGCCAGATCAGCCCGCTCCTCAGGCCGCCCCCAACAAAGCGCCCGCGACTTTGGTCGGTGACTGGAAAGCTCCCGGCATTGGGGGTGGAGAGATCGAACTCGCCATGAAGGACTATGGAACGTTTGACTGGAAGTTCGCCAACGGTCCGCAGAAGACCGAATTTTCCGGCAAGTACGAAGTCAACCAGGACATGCTGGTTCTGGAAAACAACCACGGTCAAACGATGATCGCCCGGGTCAGTGACGCCGGCCCGAACAAATTCAAATTCGAGATGGTGGGTGGTCCTCCCAACGATCCCGGGTTGATGTTCGCGAAGTAGTCTGCCCCTGCTCGGTCCGTTCCAGTTCGAACGGGTTCGATTCGGTCGGTTTTAACGACGGCTTTCGGCATGTGCCGAAAGCCGTCGCTGCTTGTCGGAATGTCTCCGCACCCATTAGACTCGCCACAAGATTCGGGCAGTCTTTCCCCCCCGAACGAATCGGACTTCTCCAGTGTGTGTCGACGTGAACGTTGAATCCCGCAAGCGGCCCGTGTTGTCGATTGTCGCCGCCCTGATGGTGTCGGTCGTGATGCTCGGCGCGTCACTCTGTGGGGCCGAACCCGACGAGGCGTACCAACCGAAAATCGCTCCCGCATCAGACGAAGGGGAGCGGGCGATTCCGCAGATTCGAGTCCCCAAGGGGTTCAAAGTCGAACTGTGGGCGGCGGAACCGTTGCTGGCGAATCCGGTCGCGTTCTGTATTGATGAGAAGGGGCGAATCTACGTCGCCGAGACGTTTCGCCAGTTGAAGGGGGTTGAAGACAATCGCGATCACATGGACTGGCTCGATGATGATCTGGCCGCCATGACGGTCGAAGATCGGCTCGCCTATTTCAAGAAGCATCTGGGCCAAAAGATCGAATCCTACGGTAAAGAACACGATCAGATTCGGCTGCTCGAAGACACCGACGGGAATGGCAAGGCGGACACAGCGACGCTGTTCGCCGGCGGTTTTCGCGGGATCCTGGAAGGGACCGGTGCTGGCGTCCTCGCCCGCAAAGGGACGGTCTACTACACCAACATTCCCAACGTGTGGTCGCTGCGCGATGACACGGCGGATGGCACTGCCGACACTCGCGAGGCGCTGCACACCGGCTATGGCGTGCGAGTCGCGTTTCGAGGCCACGATTCCCATGGTCTGCGATTCGGCCCCGATGGCCGATTGTACTTCAGCATTGGGGATCGCGGTTTTAACGTTCAGACGAAGGAGCAAGAGCGGCTGTTCTATCCCGACCAGGGAGCGGTGTTACGCTGCAATCCCGACGGAACGGAACTCGAGGTTGTTCACGCGGGCTTGCGAAATCCGCAGGAACTCGCGTTCGACGAGTTCGGCAATCTGTTCACAGGCGACAACAACTCCGACAGTGGCGACCGCGCCCGGTGGGTTTATGTCACGGAAGGGGCCGACAGTGGCTGGCGAATGAGCCTGCAATATCTGGCCGATCGCGGTCCATGGAATCGGGAAAAGTTGTGGCACCCACAGCACGACGGTCAAGCCGCGTTCATCGTCCCCCCGTTGGCGAATATAGCCGACGGCCCGTCGGGATTGACCTATGCGACGGGCATCGGGTTCCCAGGTGAATACCAGGGACGATTCTATTTGTGCGACTTCCGGGGCGCGGCGCAAGGGAGCGGCATCCGCAGCGTTCGGCTGGAACCGAAGGGAGCCACTTTTGAAGTCGTCGAGAACAAAGAATTCGCGTGGCAGGTTTTGGCAACGGACGTCGATTTCGGACCAGACGGTTCGATGTACCTCACCGACTGGGTCGAAGGTTGGAATGGACCAGGAAAGGGGCGGATTTACCGGATCTCCCCCGACAGTATGGCCGCCAACCCGATCGCGAATCAGACGCGTGAATTGATGTCGGCGGGATTCGCCGGGCGAACTCCGGCGGAATTGGAGTCGCTATTGTCGCACCCCAGTCAGGCGGTGCGTCAGGAAGCACAATTCGCGATCGCCGACCTGCCCCTGCCGCAAGCTGCCGTGCATTTCTTGAATCGCGCTCGCGATACCAAGGCGACCAGCGGCCCCGAGCGTCTCGCCCGACTCCACGGGATCTGGGGACTGGGTCAGGCGTATCGTGCCCATGTCCGCGCCAACGTGCCGATTTCCGCGAGACAAAAACAAGATCTCTTCGGCCCGGTGATCGCGCTCTTGAATGATCCCGATATTGAAGTTCGTTCGCAGGCGGCCAAGGTGCTGGGTGAATGTCGCCACGTCGCCGCTGTCACGCCGTTGGTGACGGCATTGGGTGATTCGGAATCTCGCGTGCGGTTCTTCGCGGCGATCGCGCTGGGAAAAGTCGCCCGGCTGGATTCCAATTCTCTCTCCCGAGTCGCCGACGCGCTGGTGACGGTGCTGCGCGATAACGCCGACCGTGATCCGTACCTGAGGCACGCGGCTGTCATGGGTTTGGCGGGGTTGAATTCCGCTTTGGATTTGAACCGCCATGTGCGAGATCCGAATGCCAGCGTGCGACTGGGACTGGTGTTGGCACTGCGTAAACTCCGCCGAGCCGACGTCGCGCAGTTTCTGGACGATGCGGAACCCCGTGTCGTGGAAGAGGCGGCCCGCGCAATTTACGACGTTCCGCTGGGGGATGGCATGATGGCATTGGCCGGTCTGGCGGGACGAACGGGATTGACGGAACCGACACTGTACCGGGTCATCGCGGCGAACTTCCGGTTGGGAACCCCAGCCACCGCCATGGCGACAGCGTCCATCGCGAGCCGGGGGGATGTGCCAGCGGCGTTGCGAATCGAAGCCGCGAAAGCGCTCGGTGATTGGGCGAAGCCGTCGGGCCGCGATCGAGTTCTGGGCCTGTGGCGCCCCGTGCCACCGCGTGATGCCGAGATCGCGGCCGCCGCGATTCGTTCGCATCTCGCGGGGATGCTCTCGGGTGACGAAAACGTCCGCCGGGCGGCGACCGAGGCGGCCGTGAAACTGGGGATCAAAGAAATTGGGGCGACGTTGCTGGCGTTGGTTCTCGACACCAAAGAACGGCCGGCGGTCCGGGCCGACGCGGTCCGGTCGCTGGCGCTTTTGAAAGACAGCCGACTCGATCAGGCGCTTCCCAAATCCCTGGACGACACGGAGCCGATCGTGCGGGCCGCGGGTCTGTGGGTCTTGGCGCAACAGGACGCTCCCGCCGCACTGCGGCGGTTGCCCGTCGCGCTCGAAAAGGGAGAACTTGTCGAACGGCAATCAGCCGCCGCCACCTTGGGCGAAATGAACGCGGAAGAGGCCCAGAAACTCCTGGGAGAGTGGCTGGATCGTATTCCGGGAGGCGACGTTCCCGCCGGCTTGGTCCTCGATTTATTGGAGGCAGGGAAGCGTCGGAATCAGCCAGCTCTGTCGGTGAAACTGGAAGCGATCGCGAAGGCGAACGCCAACGACTCCCTTGCCGACTTCAAGCCAGCGCTTGTCGGTGGCGATGCAGAGCGGGGCCGCCGGCTCTTCTTTGAGAAGGGAGACGTCTACTGCGTTCGGTGTCACAAGATCACGAACCGGGGAGGCGAGGTCGGCCCCGATCTCACCAAGGTCGCCGGCCAACATCCGCGGGACTATCTGCTGGAGTCGATCGTGGTCCCGGACAAGGCGATCGCGAAGGGATTTGAGCCGGTGGTGATCCTGACGACCGACGGCAAGCAGATCAACGGAACGTTGCGCGAGGAGGACGCCGATCAGGTAAAGCTGATCACGGCAGAGGGAAACATTGTGGTGGTGAAGAAGACCGAAATCGATGAGCGGGCGCGCGGCAAGTCGGCGATGCCGGAAGACCTCGTGAAGAAGCTGTCGAAATTCGAATTGCGGGATCTGGTGGAATACCTGTCGACCCTCAAGTAGAGGAGCGGGACCACCGGTCACTGGAGAAACCATGTCAAACGTGAAGATCGACATCGTCGGGCCGGCGGATATCCCCACGATTTCCGAGTTGTACAACCAGATATTCCGCCCCACCCATGACGCGGCATTCTTTCGCCGACGTTTTCAAGGTCGCTGCAATGTGCTGATGCTGGTGGCCAGCCAGCAGGGGGAGAATGTCGGTTTTTACATCGGGTTTGAGCTGAAGCCGACGGTCTACTTTTCCTGGTTTTACGGAGTCTCGCCCCCATTTCGCCGAATGGGAATCGCCTCTCAACTGATGGACGCGGTTCACACCTGGTCGCACGAGCAGGGGTACGAATCGATTCGATTTGAGTGCCACAACCAGCATCGCCCGATGTTGCATCTGGCGATCGCCCGGCGCTACGACATTGTCGGCATCCGCTGGGATCCCGATCGGGGAGATAATCTGGTGATCTTTGAAAAGTCCCTGGCGACAGGCTGATTCAACCAGGTCTCGCATGACAGCTCCCCTTCACAACTCCCAACCGCTGTACGAAACCGCCGCCATTGTCGGTGTTGGGTTGATCGGCGGTTCGATCGCCGCGGCGTTGCGGCGGCGGGGATTGGCGCGCGAAGTGGTGGGAGTCGGCCGCGACGCCGGCCGGCTCGGCAGCGCCGTCGAACTTCAACTGATTGACCGCTATTCCACGTCGATCGAAGAGACCGCCCGCCAGGCGGACCTGATGGTCTTCTGCACCCCGGTCGATCGGATTGAAGCGGGCATTCGCGAGGCGGCGGCGGTCTGTCGTCCGGGAACACTGTTAACCGACGCCGGAAGTGTGAAGCAGTCGATCTGCCATCCGCTGGCGACCGGTTTGCCTGCGGGGACGCTGTTTGTTGGGTCACACCCCATGGCAGGGGGCGAACAGCAGGGTTGCACACACGCGAGTTCCGAATTGTTTGTCGGACGGCGGTGTGTGGTGACTCCAGTGGAATCCACGCCACCAGAAGCGGTCGAACGGGCGTCTCAGTTGTGGCGCGGCATCGGGGGGAATGTCCTGGTGATGTCTCCCGAAGAACACGACGCGACCGTCGCACGGGCGAGCCACGTGCCACATATCGCCGCCGCCGCCCTCGCCGCGATCCTGCCCACTCAGGCTTTTCCCGTCGCGTCGACCGGTTTTCGCGACGCGACGCGCATCGCCTCGGGGGATCCGGACCTGTGGACCTCGATCTTGCTGCAGAACGACACCGACGTCGCCGCCGGTTTGCGCGAATTGGAATCGCAAGTCGCCGCCTTTCGCGCCGCCGTCGAACAGCGCGACGCCACAGCTCTGTGCGAACTGCTGCGGGCGGGACAGAATACACGTACACTCTGGCTGCGGGTCTTCAATGCCCCGGCGGAAGCCACCGACCTTTCAACCACTGTCGAGGATACTGATGCTCTGGGAAGTTGAGATTCAAACCCGCCCCGAAGGACTGGACCGCGAGGCGCAGGGCGTTCTCTCGCAGTGCCAGGCGCTGGGACTCTCGAGCATCCGCAACGTCCGGTCAGCCCGTTCGTTTCTGGTTCAAGGCGATGTCGATCGTTCCCAGGCCGAGCGGCTGGGGCGGGGGTTGCTCGCGGATCTGGTTGTCGAGACATTGCAGGTTCGGCCACTCCCCTCGACCGGGACTACGACCGCAGAGGGGCAACTGTTCAACGTGCTGCTTAAGCCCGGCGTCACCGACAACGTGGCGGCGACCGTGCTGCCGGCGCTGCGTGACGCCGGCTATTCGGTCGACGCTGTCCGGAGTTGCCAGAAATACTGGTTCAATGTCGATGCCGACCCAGCGGAATTGAAGCGGGTCTCGTCAAAAGTGATCGCCAACGACGCGATTCAGCAGGTGCTGCCGGGCGCGCTGTCGATCACCAGCCTGGATGTCGGCTCGGATTACGGCTTTCGCAAGATCACCGTGTCAATGGCGACGATGACCGATGCCGACCTCACACGACTGAGCAAGGAAGGGCAATTGTACCTCAGCCTGCGGGAAATGCAGACGATTCAGGCGTATTTTCGCGAGCAGGGTCGCAATCCCACGGATGCCGAACTGGAGACCGTCGCGCAGACCTGGAGTGAACACTGTTCGCACAAGACGCTCCGCGGTCGGGTCCACTATCGCGACGAAGCCCGCGACATTCAGTTTGAAAACCTGCTGAAGGAAACGGTGTTCGCCGCCACGGCAGAGATTCGCGAACGGCTCGGCGCGGAGGACTGGTGCGTGAGCGTGTTTCGAGACAACGCTGGCGTGGTCCGTTTCGACGAAACGCAAAACGTCTGCATGAAAGTCGAGACACACAACCATCCGAGCGCGCTCGAACCATACGGCGGCGCGAACACCGGGCTGGGCGGTGTGATTCGGGATCCCCTCGGAACCGGGCTGGGCGCCCGACCGATCTGTAACACCGACGTCTTCTGCTTCGCCCCGCCGGATGTTGCCGATAAAGACCTGCCGCCGGGCGTCCTGCATCCGCGCGTCGTCACCCGCGGGGTCGTTTCGGGGGTCCGCGATTATGGCAATCGCATGGGCATTCCGACGGTGAATGGGGCGGTGTTTTTTGACGAACGGTACCTTGGTAACCCGCTCGTTTACTGTGGCAACGTCGCCATGATTCCTGTGGGGATGGAGTCCAAGCACGTCAGTCCGGGAGAGTACATTGTCGCGGTGGGTGGTCGCACGGGACGCGACGGGATT
>JAPLOC010001154.1 GCA_026692825.1 Planctomycetota bacterium
CCGGGAGGGGATCTTCGAGCTGTTGCGGACCGACGAAGGGGTTCGGCAGTTGTGCATCGAGCGGGCCAGTTCGGTGCAGGTGCTGTCGTATGGACTGCGCAACGGCCTGACGACGCTGCGTACCGACGGGTGGCGCAAGGCGACGCTCGGCATCACCAGCATTGAGGATGTGATGCGAATCACCAAGCCGGATTTCCTGACGTGAGTATTTTTGCTTTGGATTTCGATCTTCGTCTGTTTGTCCCACAACTCCTCTACCCGATGACTGACCGCTTCCGATAGCCATGCCCGATTACCTGTACGTCGCCCGCGAACTCTCCGGCCGCGAAACGACAGGCACACTGTCCGCCAATAACGAACAGGAAGTGCTGTCGACACTCGCCAGCAAATCGCTGTTCCCTACCAAGATCACGCTGCAAGGGTCGGCACAGCCCGTGGCGCGGAGCGCGGGCAAGAAAGTTTCGGGACGGAAGCTGGCGACCCTTTATGCACAGCTCGCCGACCTGCTGCACTCGGGCGTTCCGCTGATGCGGTCGCTCGAAGTTCTGGAGGAACAGTCTTCGAATCCGTCGTTGAAAACGGTTTTGTCCGACGTTCGGCAGCAGGTTTCCGAGGGAAGTCGACTGGCCGACGCGATGCGACGGCATCCCCGGGCGTTCAACGAGTTGTCGGTGAGCATGGTGCGAGCGGGCGAGGAAGGGGGCTTTCTCGAAGACGTGCTGAAGCGCGTCGCGATGTTCACAGAACACTCGGAAGATATGAAGGCCCGGGTCACCGGGGCGATGGCCTATCCCGCCTTCCTGATGCTGATGTGTATCTGCGTCGTGATCTGGCTGATGGTGTTTCTGGTCCCCAAGTTTGAACCGATTTTCTCCCGTCTCAAAGAACTTGGCCGACTCCCCGCGCCTACGGTGATTCTGCTGGCGTTCAGCGACTCGATGCAGTCGTATGGAATCTGGATTCTGGCGGGATTGATTGGATTGGGGTTTCTGGCGCGGAATTACCTGCGAACGGACGAAGGGCGATACAAGATCGATGGCTGGCGGCTGAAAATGAAGGGGATGGGGCCGGTGGTGCGTAACCTGGCGATCTCCCGATTCTGCCGGATGCTGGGGACGCTGTTGAAAAACGGTGTGCCGATTTTGCAATCGCTGCGCATCGCCAAAGACGCGACCGGCAACCGGGTGCTGGGCCTGGCGATTTCGCAGGCGGCCGACAACGTTTCGTCGGGAAAATCGCTTGCCCGACCACTCGGTGCCAGCGGGCATTTTCCGCGGGAAGTGGTCGAAATGATCGCAGTCGGTGAAGAGGCGAACAATCTGGAACAGGTGCTGATCAACGTCGCCGACAATATGGAGTCGCGGACCATGCGCGACCTCGACCTGGCGGTCCGAATGATCGAACCGGTGATGCTCCTGGTGATGGGAGCTGTGATTACGTTCATCATGCTGGCGCTGCTGTTGCCAGTTTTCCAGGGATCAGATGCCCTGGGATAGCCCGCGTCCGTTACTATAAGAACAGAGACCGTCAACAATTGGCCGCCAAGGTGGTGGCACTTCGATTCCACCCCGCTTCCCAACCCAAATTGGAGAACATCCCATGCAGGCTCGCCCGCATCGCACGATTCAGCGCCCCTCAGTACGAGGGGGCTTTACCCTGATGGAACTGTTGATCGTGTTGGCGATCATTGGCGTCATCGCGGCGATCGCCGTTCCGCAGTTGCTTGGTCAACAGAAGGTCGCCATGCGGAAGGCGACGATGGCCACGATCAACGGCGTGGAATCGGCGCTCGACATTTATGCCGTCGATCATGAAGGGGACTATCCCACTCAAGGGGCCGCTTGCCCTTGGACGCCTGGGGGAATGCGTTGAGCTACCAGTACCCTCCGACGCACAACACCGACAAGCCCGATATCTGGTCGAACGGCCCCGACCGTCAGGCGAACACCGCGGACGACATTACGAACTGGCAGCCGCTATAGGTCGTTGGCTGATTCCTCCGACACCTGCCTGATTCCCACGGGTCGCGAACTGCAGCGAATATGAAAAACGTCCCCTTCACCTCTCAACCAACGTTTGAACCGCGTCGGCATCGTACCGACCGACGCGGGTTCACGCTGTTTGAGATGCTGCTGGTGATGACGCTGATCGCAGTGGGAATTGCGATCGCGTGGCCCTCGCTCGCCGCCCTGTCGAGTCGGCAGCAGCTCCAGCAGGGGGCGGAAATGGCCCGGATCAGGCTGCTGTCTGCCCGTGTTTTTGCCGTCGAAAACGGCATCCCGTACCAGTTCCGGTTTGAACCGGGTGGACAGCGGTACTGCGTGCTGCATGGAGACAGTGCCGCGGAGACCGCGCTCCCCGCAGGTGGGGGAACGGTCAAGTTACCAATCGCTTCGGGAAAACTTCCGGGCAAGATCACATTTGACCCACTCACGATCGGCTCGACCGGCGGGGGGATGATCCCCGAAACCCGATTTCAGGGGCTTCCGGAATCGCGTGATCTGGCGATTGTCACCTGGTCGCCTCCGATCGTGTTTCAACCGGACGGGTCGTCTCTCGATCAAACGATTGTTGTCAGCGATTCCCACACTTCCACCTCCGCCGAACTCGCGCTCCGCGGGTTGACGGGGGGAGTGTCGATCACCCGTCGTCAATGAACCGGGGATGCCATGCGCTCGCATTCGATGACACAAGCTGCGCCATCCCGAGCAGGCATCAGCCTGTTTGAGGTCATCCTGTCGATGGTGATCCTGGCAACATCACTCGCGGCGATTGGCCAGTTGGTCTACAGCGGCGGCCAGGCCGCTGTTAAAGCGCGGTTGTTGACGCAGGCGGTGTTCCTCGCCGAGTCGAAGATGGGCGAAATCGCCGGCGGGGCCGAGACGCTGGTTTCTGTCGCCGACGTGCCGTTTCCGAACGAAGTCGGCTGGACCTACAGCATCACCGTTTCAAATGGTCCACACACCGACTTGTACAACGTGACCGTGGACGTGAATCACACGGCGAACAGCAGTATGGGGAAAGTTCATTTTGACATCAGTCGGATGGTGCGCGACCCGGGGGCGGTGATCAGCGCCCGGCAGGCTGAGGCGGAACGGCAGGCTCAGGAAGATGCGGCGATTGCCGCCGAGTCTGCGGCATCGGCCGTCAGTTCCCCTTCAAGCGGAAGTTCTTCAAGTGGATCAACCGGCAGTTCCAGCAGTGGTGCGAGTACCACGAAAGCGAAGGGACGATGAACCGCCGGGGATTTTCACTTTTGGAAGTGCTAGTCGCGCTCTCCCTCAGTCTCTTGTTGCTGGGGGCAATTTACGCCGGCCTCGACCTGTTCTGGCGGTTTTCGACCACCGGCCAGGAAGAGGTCGAACGGGCTCAGATCGCACGTGCCGTCATTCGGCAAATCGAAGTCGACTTGCGCAGTGTGGTCTTCAAGGATCCATCCAGCGGTTCCACGGGTTCCACCGGAGCGAGTGGCGGCAGTTCCGGTTCCACCGGGAGCAGCAGCGGACCCGCGTCCACCCCGTTCACTTCGACGACTGGCCCCACGTCGACTCCCACGACGCCAACGTCAGGCGGTACATCGACGGGTTCGTCTACGGGTTCAACTGGTACGAGCGGCTCGCCGGGTGCGACGGATTCAACCGGCACGACGACTGGAACCGTGGCTCCCACGCCGGTCGGCCTGGTTGGCACCGCGACGACGCTCAAGATCACCACCTGTTCCCCGTCGCGACGGAACGAGTTTGTGCCATTTGGCACACAGGTAGCCGGTGTGTCCCGCAGCAGTGACATGTTGCAGGTCGCCTATCAGTTGGGAGACCCGACCATGACCACCGGTCTCCCGACAGGCTTGGCTCGCATGGAAGGGGACAGCATGCTGCTGAGCCAGCCGCAAAACGCGGCGAACACGCAATTACTCGCCGCGAGTACACAAATGGTCGCCAACGAAGTGACCAGTCTCTCGTTCTCGTACTTCGACGGGTACAATTGGCGAGTCGACTGGGATAGCGCCACTTTGGGCGGTCTCCCAACGGCGGTGGAGGTGATTGTCGAGATCACGACTCCGCCCCGTGGTACACGCCCCGGCGTGTCCGCCTCCTCGCGGTCGAGCAAAACTCAATCATTTCGCGTTGTCGTGGCCATCCCCCTGGCCAAAGCGACAGACACCTCGACAATTCAGTAAGTCCCAACTCTCGAGCGATCCTCATGCGTCAACGTCGAACATCCGGTCGATTGAGATCGAAACATTCGGTCGCCGCGCGGCACGAGCGATCTGACAACCGCCGGGGCACGGTGATTGTAATCGTCACCATTCTCGTCGCGCTTCTGGCGCTGGGGGCGTACACGTTTTCGCACTTTATGGCGGTGGAGACTCGGGCTTCCGGCGCGTTCGGGCGCGAGGCGCAGGCGCGGGCTTTGGCGGACTCGGGCGTGGACTTGGCGGCGGCGCTGTTGATCGATCGGGCCGAGCATGATCCCCAGAGTTACTACAACAACACGGAACTGTTTCAGGGGGTGCTGTTGCGCGATTCCAGTTCGGCTCGCGGTCGCGGTCGTTTCAGCGTGGTCGCCAGTGTCGAGGCGGATCCATCGGGGCAGTCGGTCCGATTTGGAATGATCGACGAATCGTCGAAGATCAATCTCAACAAGCTGTCGGATCTGGGGCTGGATGACACCCAATTGCGGGCGCTGTTGATGGCCCTGCCGCAGATGACCGAATCGATCGCCGACTCGATTCTCGATTTTCTGGACGCCGACGACACCCGTCGCGAGATGGGGAATGAGAACGAATACTACGCCGGCCTGGGGATCGCAGCCCGCAATGGCCCGATTGAATCGCTGGATGAACTACTGCTCGTGCCTGGGGTGACGCCGCTGTTGCTGTTTGGTGAAGACGCCAACCGGAACGGAATTCTCGATCCGAACGAAAACGACGGTGAAAAGTCGCTCCCCCTGGATGACGCGAATGGAATTCTGTTTCCCGGGTGGGTGCATTACCTCACCATTCACAGCCGGGAGTTGAATGTGCAGGCCGACGGAACCTCGCGGCTCGACGTCAACATGAACGCTCTCGGTGAATTGTACGACAAGATCGAGCCGATCCTGGGGCAAGAGGCGGCGACGTTTGTCGTGGCGTATCGACTGGCCGGCGCGTATCAGGATCCCTCCACACAGCAGAGCGGCACGACGGGGACCGGAGTCGCCAGTGCCGGCGGATCGGCCGGCGGCACTGGTGCGTCCGGCGGTGGGAACTCCATGGGGAATAGCTCGGGCTCAGGCGGCGGCAGCAAGACCCCCTCGTCCGGTGGAGGGGGGGGCGGATCCTCGGGCGGATCCAAAACCGCACAGTCGGGCGGTGGGAGCAAGAGTAGCGGTGGCTCGACGACGACCACACCGGTGGCAGCAAGCGCTGCGAGTGGTGGAGCGAAAACGGTGACACCCACTTCGGGAACCGGTGGATCGACAACTGTCTCAGCCAAGCAAGTCGGGGGGCAAGTCGCCAACAGTGCCAAGACCACAACACCCACCCAGACCAGTCCCGGCCAGGGAGTGCAAAAAGTGACGCCCGGTCAAGGAGGATCGGCCAACGCCGTCACGCAGGCTGCTTCGACGGCCGCCGGCGCGATTTTCTCAGCGAACGGTCAGGTGACCCGCAATGGCATCGATCTCACCAACGGCGCGCAGTTCCAGTTGGTTTCGCTGTACGATCTGATCGGGACTCAGGTGCAGGTCAAGGTGAATGGAACCGATACGATTCTTGCCAGCCCGTGGCCCGCGGATGCCTCGGCGATGAAGGGTTACCTTCCCAAACTGTTCGACGCGTTGGCCGTCAATACGTCGCGTTTCATTGAAGGGCGAATCAATGTGAACCAGGCCCGGCTGGAGACCCTGATGGGGATCCCCGGGATGAACGAACAGATGGCGAGCGCGATTGTCAGTCAGCAACAGCAGTTGCTCGGTTCGAGCAGCGCCAGTACCGACATGGCGACGACTGGCTGGTTGTATATCTACAAAATCGCCGACCTGCCAACGCTGTCAAATCTCGACAAATACATGACCGCGCGGGGGGATGTGTTCCGCGTGCAGTCGGTGGGTTACTTTGACGAAGGGGGCGTGGGGGCCCGTGTCGAAGCGGTGATTGACGCCACCGTTCGGCCGCCCCAGGTGGTTTTCCGTCGGGATTTGACGAATCTGGGTGTTGGATTCACGTCGCAGATGCTGTCGGGAGGGAAATAGAGGAGTCTGGCATCTCGCCGCCGTAGGACGGGTCTCTGACCCGTCCGGAGGGGCGGCCCATAGAATGGATTTTAGTCCGCAAACTTGGACGGTCGGGCCAGAGACCCGTCCGACCATGCAAGCGTTTCGGTTAAAGTTTTTTCACCGCCGCGCACCAAAAATCCACTTTCACCCGCACATCGCAAGAACGCCCGCTTTCCCCAAGCCCCCCGGCCGGCCGAGAGTGTTAAATGATACTGTGGAACTAGCCGACCCGGTCGATGATGTCATCTCAGGCGGTCGAACCCGGAACTGATACGAACCATGCCCGATACCTTGGCCCTGGAATGGGAACACGAACAGATCGCCGGCGTCCTCGCCACGGTGTCGGCCGGGCACGTCCGTGTGAAACAGAGTTTTCTGATTCCCCGCACCGGGGGGGGAGCGTCGACAGACGCTATCCCTGCCGACTGGCTGAAATCGGAGCTTTCCAAAAAGGGAATTTCGTACAGCGGTGAGGTGCTGGTCACACTTCCCCGTGACGACGCGTTTGTTCGTCGGCTGGAATTGCCCGATACCCCCGACAACGAACTCCCCACGATGGTGCGGTTCCAGATGGGGGCCAAGTCGTCGATGGCGATGGACGAGCAGTGTCTCGACTTTCTGCCGCTCGTTCGTCGGACGGAAATGCCCGGGCGCGATGTGCTGGCGGCGACCGTTTCCAAACAACTGGTGGAGTCGATTCGCATACAGTGTCAGGGGGCGGGGGCCACGCTCGCCTCGGTCGGTTTTACACCGGCTGCGGTGGCCGAGCTGGTGGCGCGGGCCGAATTACACCTCCCCAGCGATCGGAACGGAGTCAGTCTGGTGGTGGGTCGGTTTGGCCGACGCCTCGAGATTTCAGTGTTTCGCACCGGCGCGTTGTTGTTCTCGCACTCCGCCCGGCTCAATCAGGATCCCGACGCGGTCGAACAGCAGTCCATCGTTCCCGAAGTGAGCCGGGCGCTGGTGGCACTGCGGGGGGCGATCGCTGACGTCAAAATCGAACACGCCTGGATGCTGGTCGGTCCGACCGAACAGGAGGTTCTGGCGACCGCGCTTCAGCGGCGGTTGTCGTGCGAAGTTCAACCGATCGATCCCCTTGCGTGGCTGGATCGGGATGGTTCGACCGGGATTCCCGAAGAAAACATCCGATCGCAATTTGCCGGCCCGATTGGAATGCTGCTGGGTCGGTCTGACCCCAAAGTCATCGGGATCGACTTTTTGAACCCGCGGAAGACGGTCGTCAAGAAAGACAACCGCAAGCAGCGGTTGATCATGGCGGGGGTCGGGGTGGGAACCCTTGTGGCCACGCTGCTTGGTGCCCAGTTCTTCAGACTGGGTAATCTCGATTCCGACATCGAAGGTTTGACGAATCGCGGAATGCAACTTGACGCGGAAATCAAGAAGGGGAAACCGACCGACAACGCGCTGGCGCTGGTCGAAACATGGCAGGGCGAAGGAGTCGACTGGCTGGGTCAGTTTGGCGATTTCACCCAGCGCATGCCGGCGACAGATCGCATGTACCTCGAATCGCTGCAATTCACCAAGTTGAACAACCAGCCCGCGAAGATCGTTGCGCACGGGTTCGCCCGGGAAAAGAAAGACGTGATGGCGCTGGCGAGCGGCCTGCACACCTCCGATCGTTATCGGGTGAAGCCGTACCTGGCGACCCAATCGCAAACAGACAGCTACTACCCCTGGAAGATTGACGGGCAGGAGATCCTTCTGAACGAGCCGAAGAAGGAGAAGGGGGGCGGGAAAAAGGGAACGAAGGGGGTGAAGGAACCCAAAGTCGCGGAGGAAAAAGAGGCGGACGGAGTCGACGCGACGACAGCCAAACCAGACGAGACCTCGAAAGCCGGGACTCCCGAGGCAGACGGAACCAAAGCCGAGACCAAAGCCGAGACCAAAGCCGCTGACAAGTCCTCGAAGCCGGCGGGGGAGACAGGAGCCGCGACAAAGGACAAGCTCGACCAGCCCAAGGCTTCGGAGAAGTCGACCGAGAGCAAGGTCGACGAGAAGCCGGCGAGTGAGACCCAACCGCCCGCCGGCGCTGAATCCTCCGCGAAACAGGAGACACGTTGATGAACAACCGTCAAAAGTGGATGCTCGGAGGGTTGGCGGCCGTCATTGCGGTCTGGCAGGTGCCGGGCATGGTCGATTCGATGGTCTTCGCCCCGGCATCCACCCGCCAGGATCAGATCGACACGTTGCAGCAGGAAGTCACCCGCAAGGAAAAAGACCGCCAGCGGCAACGCAAAGGGGTCAAGCAGATGGCCGAGCTGGGGAAGCGGAGTCTCCCTCCCGACCCGATCATCGCCGAGGCGGTCTTTCAAAACTGGCTGACCGACACGGCGACCGGCGTCAAACTGACGAATGTCGTTGTCGATCGACCCCGGGCCGACAATCAGAAGAAAGAGAACACCTACTTTCTCGTGCGGGGCGAAGTGAATGGTAACGGAACGCTCGGGCAGGTCGCGGAGTTATTGCACGAACTCCAGAAGTCGGGACTGCTGATGAAGGTCACCAGTCTGCGGATGGACGCCCCCCGACGGGAAGCGGATCCGAACCTCAAGATCAAGCTGCAAGTGGAAGCGATGGCGCTCTTGAGTTCGCCCGTACGCACCACGATGTGGGTCGATGGCACCGCGCCGGGACCACTTTCCGAGACCAAGCTCGCCGGCCCGGAAACGTTTGAAGCGATCAGCAAGAAGAACCTGTTCGTGCGTGGCTACAACGGCCCACCCAAGGCCGCCGAGCCCCCTCCAACCACTCCCCCCGCGCCCCCTCCTCCGCCTCCCCCAACAACCCCTTCAACCGCCGAGTACGTCTATCTGGTCGGCTCGGTGATCCGCAACGGAGTCTCGGACGCGTTTTTGTACGATCGCAGCAGCAACAAGCAAACCGTACTCAAGCGGGGTGCCGACTTTAAAGCGGGCGGGATGGAAGGAAAAGTTATCGAGATCGCCGACAAGTCGGTGACGTTGCGCGTGGGGGAAGATGAGTTCCGTCTGGACCTCGGCAAGAATCTGACGCAGATGGTAAAATTGAAAAAGACGGAAGGATCGTAGCTCGGCTTGGATCTGGCGACTTGAACCCGCCAACCCGGAGTTCCCATGACACCGACCCCAGTTTTCACAACCTCTCACTCCCGCCAGTTCCCCTGTGGTCAAACCCGCCGGGAGTTTGTGTGGGAAATGGGGGGAGGGTTCGCAGGGACGGCGCTCGCGGGGCTGCTGGCGTCGGAAGGGCTTTCCCCCGCTCGGGCGGGTGCTGCCGAAAGTGAGGCGAGCGGGCTGAACCCGCTGGCTTCGCGAAAGTCGCAATTCCCGGTGAAGGCGAAGTCGGTCATCTTTCTGATGATGAACGGTGCCCCCAGTCAGGTGGACACGTTCGATTACAAACCTGTCCTCGAGAAATTCGCCGGCCAACCACTTCCCGCCGACAAAAAGTTTATCAACTCGGGTGGCCGCAAGGTCGGATTTCTGACCCCCAGTTTTCGCCCGTTCCGCCCGGGGGGCCAGAGCGGGCTGATGATCTCCGACTTCTTCCCGAAGGTGCGGGAACATGCCGACAAGCTGGCGATCATCAACTCGTGCCATACCGACAGTCCCGCCCACGGGTCGGCGCTGGTGGCGATGAACACCGGCAAGACGTTTATCGGCCGCCCGTCTTTGGGAAGCTGGGCGTTGTACGGACTGGGGACCGAGAACCAGAATCTTCCCGGTTATGTGGTGATTCTCGACAAGCGGGGCGGGCCGATCAGCGGGCAACCCAACTGGTCGAGCGGGTTCATGTCGGGGGCCTTTCAAGGGACGTTGTTCCGTCCGGTGGGCGATCCCGTTCTCGATCTTAAGGGGCCGGCGCATCTCGACCGGACCGCACAACGCCGGCAGCTTGATTTGCTCGCGGAACTCAACCAACGGCACCTGGACGAACGCCCGGGCGCGCAGGAACTCGCTGCCCGCATCAACAGCTATGAACTCGCGTTCCGGATGCAGTCAGAAGCTCCCGAAGCGGTCGATTTGACGCAGGAAACGCAGGCGACACTGGAAAGTTACGGCGTCGGAAAACAGCCGACCGATGAGTTCGGGCGAAACTGCCTGGTCGCCCGCCGGCTTGTCGAGCGGGGTGTCCGTTTCGTACAGCTCTATTCCGGGGGTGGCCACCTCGAAGATACCTGGGATGCCCACAAGAGCATCGAAACCAATCACGGTCAGCACGCGGGGGAGGTCGATCAACCGATCGGCGCACTCTTGACCGACCTCGAACAACGGGGTCTACTCGACAGCACGCTGGTGGTCTGGGGAGGGGAATTCGGACGAATGCCCTTCAGTGAGGGGAAGGGGGAACCGGGGCGGAATCACAACCCGTACGGATTCTCGATGTGGCTCGCGGGCGGGAACGTGCGGGGCGGAATGAAGTACGGTGCGACCGACGAATTGGGTTTCGAAGCGGTCGAAAACAAGGCCCACCTGCACGATATCCATGCGACGATTCTGCACCTGTTGGGTTTCGATCACCAGCTCCTCACCTATTTCCATCAAGGTCGGCAAGAGAGCCTGACCGATGTGGGGGGGCAGGTCATTCGCGAAGTCATCGCGTAGGGGCAAACCGACGCTGCGAGATTTGACCACGTGTCTCGTCCACTCCTCCCGAAAACGGGCCAGGATATTCCGTGACGATCCTGTGATTGGATTGGCAACCGCGAAAGGCACAAAACACACGAAAAATACGGAAAACGTGTGGTGTCGAAACGACGTCCCGCATGAATTGTGAAGCTTGTTCGATCACTGACAAACCAAATCATTCCAGGATCAATTGACTCGACGAGTCCGGGACAACTTGGCGACATGTCATTTGTGTCCCGTGTCCCCTATTTCATGTGTTTCGTGTTTTTCGTGGTTTCCCCGAGTCCGTCCCCCCAGAATTGACGCTGCCGAATCGACTTGGTTACAGTCGTGGTTTCGCTGCTCTCTCCCCTTGCGCCTCGCTGAGAATCGTCGTCATGCGTCTTCCCTGGTTATTGAAGCTGGCTGTCTGTTGTCTGGCTCCTGTGGCGTTCGTCGGTTGTTCGAACGACGCTGGCACTCCCTCGGGCGCGGGGGGTGGCGATGCGACCGCCGCCCGTGGTGCGGGAGAGGCTGGGGGCGGTGCCAAAGCTGGCGACGATTTCAAGATTGTCATCGTGACCAACGGCAGTTCCCCCTTCTGGGACGCCTGTGACCGGGGTTTGAAAGACGCTGGCCAAAAGCTGAAGGTCAAAGTCGAACTCGTGCGGAACGATGCCAGCGAAGGGGGCCAGATCCGCCGGCTGGAACAACTCGGCACCCAAAGCGACGTGAAGGGCGTGGGGATTTCCGTTCTCGAAGCGCAGGCCAGTGGTGTCGCCGAGCAAATGCAGGCGCTGCGGGCCAAGGGAATCAAGGTGATCACTGTCGATTCTGACGGACCCGCCGAGGCCCGCGAGGCGTTTGTGGGAACCAACAATCTGGAGGCGGGGCGTGAACTGGGCCGACTGTCGGCTCAGTTGCGACCCGACGGCGGCAAAGCGGTCGCCTTCGTGGGACTGCTGGGGGCGCAAAACGCCAAGGAACGGATTCAAGGTTTGCGCGAAGGGCTGGGAGAGAAGATCGCTCTGATCGATTCGATGGAGGATGGCGTCGACGAGTCGAAAGCCCGCAACAACGTGACGGCGGCGATTCAGAACCACCCCGACGTCAACATTCTCGCCGGCATCTGGTCGTACAACGCCCCTGCGATCAGCGACGTGCTGGCGGGAAATGGTCGTCGCAAAGACTTCACCGCAGTGACGTTCGACGCCGAACCCAACGCGATTGTCGCGATGGACCAGGGGATGCTCGATGTGATGGTGGTGCAGAACCCCTATGAAATGGGATTCACCGGCGCAACCCTGCTGTATCGGATGATCAAGGAAGACAAGGCGGGGGTCGATGAACTGCTTAAGGGGGGCCAGGTCTATGACACGGGACTGAAGGTCGTCGTGCCGTCGGCCGACTCGCCGCTCAAAAGCCAGTACCGCATGACGCTCGAAGAATTCCGGGTCTGGCTCGCTGAGAAGGGACTGGAAGGGTCGTGAAAACCACCTTCGGCGAACGCTGGTGGAACCGGTCGGAATTCTGGCTGGTTTTGGCGAATCTGATCGTCTATCTCGTCGTCTACTTCGTCGACAAGCAGCACAACTTCGGCTCCACCGAAAGTCTGATGCTGCTGGTGACCGAGACGACCATGCTGGGGATTTTCGCCATCGGGATGACGATCGTCATCATCAGTGGCGGGATCGACCTTTCGGTCGGGACGATCATCGCGTTCAGCAGCATCATCTTCACGATTGTCGTCAAGAAGATGGTGCTGCCGGCCCTGCTCGCGAAAGGGGGAGTGGGGCCGGGGGTGCTGCTCACCGCGACCGCCGCCACGTTGTCGCTGGCGCTGGTGATCGGACTGTTCCACGCGTCGCTGATCACGCTGTTGAAACTCCCTCCGTTCATCGCGACACTGGGGACGCTGATCGGCCTGCGCAGTCTGGCGCGGGTGATCGCGCAGTGGCAGTTTCAGAGCGACAAGGTCTCGGTGTCGGATCCCGAGTTTCGGGCGCTGTTCAACGCGACATGAAGTTTCACGGTGCCGGGAATCGACCTGCCGTTACGTATCCGGTGGGTGCCCCTGTGTGTCTTTTTGGTGGTGGCGATCGCCGCCATGATTCTGATGCGGCGGACCGTCCTGGGTCGGCATCTGTACGCTCTGGGAGGAAACGAAGAGGCGGCGCGTCTGAGCGGAATCCGAACGGATGGCTTGAAATTCGTCGCCTATTCGATTGGCGCGTTCTGTGCCGGCCTCGCGGGAATTCTGTACGCGGCCCGCGAGGGGCAGGGGAATTCGACCAATCTGGGAGTCGGGTATGAACTGAACGCGATCGCGGCGGCGGTGGTGGGAGGCGCGAGTCTGCGGGGCGGAGCGGGAACGATCACCGGAACCATCCTGGGAGCGATGTTTTTGACGCTGGTCGTCAATGGAATTCCGCATCTCATCAAGATCGATTCGACTCTTTACGAAGGGATCATTGTGGGGGTCGTGGTGATTCTGGCGGTGGCGGTGAATCAGTTACGCACACGGGGACGGGCGCGATAGAATTGAGTACCTGGAGTCGGAATGACGGCTCAAGTGAGAATTCGCCAAAGGCATCTTGATTCACTACCACACAGTAGGATAACATGAATGAAGGCCGTATTCATTGAGTCGTTCGGATTCACTGACTGGATAACCGATTTCGCATTGGACGACTTCTACGCGCAGATTCAAAAGGATCTGATGGACAATCCACTCGCTGGTGATTTGATCCCCGGTTGTGGCGGACTTCGGAAATATCGGGTCGCTGACCCTGGCCGGGGAAAAGGAAAGCGGGGAGGCGCTCGGATTGTTTACCTGTACGTCCCCAACGAGCGAGTGTTTCTTATGATCGATGGGTACGGAAAGGACGAGAAGGTTGATCTCAGTCCGCGCGATAAACGCGTTCTTGCACGTCAATGCGACGAGTTTAAACGCGAATTGGTTGCGTCTCGAAGACATTCTCACGAGGAGCCAAGCTAGTGTCAGACAAGAAACGTCCCCCATTTTTCGAGCGGCTGTCCGCGGGATTGGCCGATGGGATCGCGCATGTTCGCGGCGAAGTCAAATTGAAGGTCGTGGAACACGCCGAACCTGCGCCCGAGATTGATGGTACGACGCTCGCTGCAATTCGGGCGCAAACGTCAATGTCTCAATTGACGTTTGCGCGAATGCTGAACGTCTCAACGAAAACGGTCCAAAGCTGGGAGCAGGGAAGTCGCAAGCCCTCGCATGCTTCCCAGCGATTGCTCCAGATTTTCGCCAAACATCCGGAACTGGTTTGCGAGGTTGTCGGATTGCCACCGGTCAGTCTGACGGGGATCAGTATTGTCGGTTCAGGCACGAAACGCCGAAAGATGGTTGTGAAGTCCTGATGAGTACCCAATCAGCCGCGACTCCGTCCACTCCCATTATCTCCATCCGCGAAGTCTCGGTGGAGTTCCCCGGCGTACTCGCGCTGGATCGGGTGTCGTTCGACATCTCGGCGGGTGAGTTGCACGCGATCGTTGGCGAAAACGGGGCGGGCAAAAGCACATTGATGAAACTACTTTCGGGCGTTTACACGCGCTACGACGGGCAGATTCTCTTTCGGGATGAACCGTTGCGGTTTTCGTCGACCCGGGACGCCGAGCGGGCGGGAGTCAGCATCATCCACCAGGAACTCAACCTGGTGGAGCAGCTCTCAGTGGCGGCGAATATCTTTTTGGGGCGTGAACGTCGCACCCGGTTGGGGATGCTCGACGACCGGGCGATGAATGGAGCGGCGGCCGAACTGCTGGCGGAACTGGAGTGCCGCGCCGCCCCCACCCAGCCGGTCGGGGAACTTCGTGTGGGTGATCAGCAACTGGTCGAGATCGCCAAAGCGCTGTCGCTCCGTTCCCAGATCGTCATCATGGATGAGCCGACAAGCGCGCTGACCGAGACGGAGTCAGAGCGGCTGATGCGGATCATTGGTCGACTCAAGGCGCGGGGCGTGACGATTCTGTACATCTCGCACAAGATGGACGAGGTGTTTCGACTCGCCGACCGGATCACGGTGCTGCGTGATGGCAAATTCGTCTCCACGGTGCTGCCCGCCGACTCGTCGCCACGTTCGGTCGCGCACTTGATGGTGGGGCGTGAAATGGAGGATGCCAGCGCATTCGCGAAACGCACTCCGGGCAAGGTCGCACTCGAAGTCGAGGGACTTTCCCTGGCGTGGCCGGGGCACGCGCAACCCTATCGCCTCAAAGACATTGGCCTTAAGGTCCACGAAGGGGAAGTGTTGGGGATCGCGGGTCTGATGGGGGCGGGACGAACGGAACTTTTGGAGTGTCTGTACGGCGCGAGCCGACTCCCACCGACCGGGACGATTCGAATCGCCGGTCAACCGGCGAGATTTCGACATCCCGCCGACGCGTTACGGGCGGGGGTGGCGCTGGTCACCGA
>JAPLOC010001155.1:0-3329 GCA_026692825.1 Planctomycetota bacterium
GGCCGGCAACCCCTGGAAGCCCTCCGCGACTCCCCGTCCCTGGAGGTACATCGTTCTGCATCACACCGCGACGACCTCTGGCAGTGTCGACAGTATTCATTCCGAACACCAGAAAAAGACTGACAAGAACGGGAAGCACTGGCTGGGAATCGGTTATCACTTTGTGATCGGGAACGGCAATGGGATGCCGGACGGTGCGGTGGAACCGACGTTTCGCTGGCGCACTCAAATTCAGGGCGCGCACGCGGGAAGCGCAGACAAAGATTACAACGAACTGGGAATTGGCGTGTGCCTGGTGGGGAATTTCGAACATGAAGCCCCGACCCCCGCTCAATTGAAAAGCGCTCGTCTGCTGGTGCAGACGCTGCGCCGTGAATACTTCGTCCCGGCAGACAATGTCGTGCCGCACAAAGAAATCCGCGCATCGGCCACCGCCTGCCCGGGAAAACTCTTTCCACTGACGGATGTCGCTATGGATTCGCAGGCCATCGTGTTCGGGTTGGATCCCGACGGTGTCCCGGTCGAATCGCTGGCGTCGTCCCTCGGGAGTACGCTGCGATGAATCCACGCTTCGCGTTTGACTCGCTGACCTCGACCCGAAATCCCGCCAATGCGGACAGGGCGGACGACACTGTGGTTGACGAGCTCTCCCTCGAGCTGGTCGCTTCCACCGGGGTCGAGACAGACATCGCCGACGCCCCGCTCGTGGACACGGAGCGATTCGCCGAGATCGAGGGACTGTTTATCCCGGAAGGGTACGAGCCGAACTACGCGTATCCGCTGTTGGTCTGGCTGTCGACCGTGCCGGTCGCGGAGGCGGAATTTGCGAATCGCATGCGAAAAGTCAGCGACCGCAACTATGTGGGGGTCGCTGTTCCGGTCGACCCGTCACTCGACCCGTGCGACGCCGCCGATCGCGTGCGAGACGTCGTCAGTGCCGTCCGTCGCGAGTTTCACATCCACAGCGAACGGATCATTCTGGCGGGTTCGGGGGACGGAGGGGCTCTGGCCCTTGAAGTCGCTCTGAGAAATCCCGGCTGGTTCGGTGGAGTCGTCGCGCTCGGGGGAGTTCTGCCAAACTCGCCTCAACTGCTAAGCCAGTTCAATCCATTGCACGGGTTTCGCGTGCTGCTGGGTGGCAACGGCAGTGCGGCCGAGTGGACCGGACTGCGTAAATTCGAACGTGTGCTATGGTCGGCGGGTGTGGATGTCGACCTGTGGAAATGGAGCCAAGCAGGAGCCGCCCCGAGCGCGATCTTGCGACAGCTTGACCGCTGGGTGATGGCGGGGGTGGAACGCGAGTCTGCGGTTTGGGTGTGATCGCGCCCTTTCCGGTTCGGTGGGTTTTGCGCCGAGCCATGTCGTTTTGGAAGCGGTAACCCAACTTCCCCACTAAAAAAACAAAATTGTTTTTTTGAAAATATTTCGAGGCCGATTTTCGCCGTAAGTCGTTTCGGCTCGGTCGCCGGCCCCTCGATTTCGGGTTCGAAATTCCGAAAACGCGTTGTAGTGGAAAAACCTTGGCTTGGCGGTTGAATCCGGCCGGGTACCATCGTCGCATGTACATCCGCCAATACATGCGAAAGCTCAATGGAACCCGCCAAGCTTACTGGGCACTGGTGGAGTCAACTCGTACTGCGCGTGGCCCCCGGCAGCGCATTGTCGCCTGGCTGGGACGCCTCGACGAACAGGGCCGACTCGGGGTTGAGCAGGCGGCCCAGATGGATCGCGGTAAGAATCCATCGGGAGACCGACAGCAATCGTTGTTCGCTGAGGAGTTTCCCATCCCCGAGCCGCGGTGGGTGGAGGTCAATGCGGCCGGGGTGCGAGCCGAGAACCCGCGCCAGTTTGGCGGTCCCTGGTTGGCGCTCGAACTGGTTCGACGGCTGGGACTGGATGAGTTCCTCGAACGCGTCATGCCGCGCGGCAAGGAACGGATTCCGTGGTCTCTGACCAGTCTGATTCTGGTGATCGCGCGCCTGCTCGAACCTTCCAGTGAACTCTTCACCGCGGAGCAGTGGTATCCCAAGACGGCGCTGCCCGAATTGTTGGGTGTCCCCGCGGCGAATGTGGATGACAACCGACTGTATCGCGCGCTGGACGAATTGCTGCCGCACAAGCGGGAATTGGAGCGGCATCTGAAGCAGCGGATGGGCGAACTGTTCGCGCTCGACTACGACCTGTTGCTGTACGACGTCACCAGCACGTTCTTCGAAGGGGCCGCCCATTTTCCTATGGCTCAGCGTGGCTACTCGCGCGATCAGCGCGGCGACTGCAAGCAAGTCTGCATCGGACTGGTTGTCTCGCGCTGTGGGATGCCCTTGGGTTACGAAGTGTTTCCCGGCAACACGGCCGATGTCTCGACCGTGCAGGGAATCGTCACGGAAATGGAGGCGCGCTATGGAAAGTCGGATCGCGTGTGGGTGATGGATCGCGGCATGGTCAGCGAGAAGAACCTCGAGTTTTTTCGTGAGGGAGGACGGAAGTATCTGGTCGGCACGCCGAAGGCGTTGCTCAAGAAATACGAGCGGGAACTGCTCGCGGAAGACTGGCGCACCATCCGTGACGGAATCGAAGTGAAGCTGATTCCCGTCCCGCCGTCCGAGAAAGACGAACCCGAAACACAGACCGAAAACGTCGCCCCGCCGACCGCAGCGACGGTGCCGCACAAAGAGATCTTCATCATGTGTCGCAGTCGTGATCGCGTGAAGAAGGAAGAGGCAATGTGGAAACGCTTCGAAGACCGAATCGAAGAGAGCTTGAAGGCGATGGCCACGCGTTGTGAGAAACAGCGACGCGATCCCCAAAAAGTGGAACGCGACGTCGGCCGACTGCTGGGACAAAACACTCGCGCGGCACGTTTGTTCGAAGTCAAAGTCGAACGTCGCGAAGATGGGTTCGCGCGACTGACTTGGCAAAAGATCGCGGTAGTCCGCGACTGGGCTCAATTGAGTGCGGGCTGCTACCTGCTGCGAACGAACGTCCTCGACTGGTCGGACGAGGAACTGTGGAAGACGTACATGCAACTGACGGAGGCGGAAGCCGCTTTCCGGATTCACAAATCGGATCTGAGCATCCGGCCCATTTGGCACCAGAAGGAAGACCGCGTGCTGGCGCACATCCTGGTCTGCTTTCTGAGTTACGTCCTGTGGAAGACACTGGGGCAGATCTGTCAGAAGGCCGGCCTGGGAAATGAACCGCGGCGCGTGCTGGCGGAATTCTCCGAGGTGCAACTCATCGACGTGATCCTGCCGATCCGGGCGGGACACGAGCTGACTGAACGGTGTGTCAGTGGAGCATCTGCACACCTGAAAATTCTGTTGGACCAC
>JAPLOC010001155.1:3378-7388 GCA_026692825.1 Planctomycetota bacterium
AAGGGGGTGTGAAAAAATAATCCAATTTTGAATGTAGTGGAAAAAACGGGGGGGCTCCCGTTGGAAATTAAGGACTTACGTCGACAGTTGGGGAAGTCGGGGTAGCCGGCAACCGCTTTCTGACGGGCGCGGCTCGGGCTGGAGGCCGTATTCTCTGCGGTACCGAGGGCAGGTCGGTCTACGTCACCCGGCGGTGGGCGTCATCGTCGTGGTCGGAGTTGCTTCCGATACGGCGTTTCAATCTGTCTCCACTGAACTCTGCCGAAGACGTCTAGACCGCAGCGTCGTAGGAACGCCGTCCGCCACATGTCGCGACGATGTCCTTTTTGTCGCGACGACGCTCCTGCGGCGTCGCGCCCGACGGCGCAGCCGGCGGATAGGTCGGTATGCGCGACCCGCCGATGCGGCGCTGCAAACTGTCTCCACTCGACTCTGCCGAAGTAAGTCCAGACCGCGGCGTCGTAGGAACTAATCCTGCCCGTCGCCTGGAATCTCGGTCGCTGCAATCGATGGGCCTGCGGAAAATTTGTCGGAAAAACGTTCCTGAAGCGCCCGCATACCGTTCGCGGTCAAGTGATTGCCACTCTCGATTGCGAGTCCTCCTGGGTTCAGACGTTCCAGATAAGGGCTGTTGGCGAGTGCCTGCGCTCCCACATCCGTCAGATTGTTGTACGTCAGATCCATCTCTTCCAGGGTGGCCAGGAGGGGCGAGCGAGCCAAAGCCTTGGCTCCTTCATCCCCAATCCAGCAGCCGTAGAGACGAAGGCTTTTCATCTGGCGCAAGTAACGTGACGCGGCCAGGGCTCGGGCACCGTCTGGGCCGATGTCACAGCGAATATCCAGGTACGTCAGGCTGGCCAAATTGAGTCCCTGGGCGAGACCTTCCACACCGAGTGCGCCGATGTCATCGTGCAAGCTCAACTCTCGCAGATGCGTGAGGTACGGCGATCGGCCCAGCGTCAGGCCCGTCGCGGGGCCAATCGGGTGCGGCCAATCTTCGCCTAGAAACAGTTCCTCCAGTCCGCCGAGGCTCACCGACGCTGCCAACGCCTCGATCCCCGCCGGACCAATGTTGTTTAGGTCAATGCGCAGCGCTGCCATGTACGGCGAGGCGGCAAGGGCGGCCATCCCTTCATCACCGATGTAATTGTCAAGCAGACACAGGTGGACCAGCGACGTCAACTGCGGGCAGTCGGCGAGCGCCTTCGCCCCGCGTGGTCCAAGCTGGCAGGTATTCAGTTGCAGACTGCGCAATCGCGGACAATGGGGCGACGCGAGTACTGCTTGAAGATCGTCATTGAACCGATGCTCGCGATCTCCAACTCGCAGTCCCCAATGCGGGTCGTCGTAGACATTCAGTTCCGTGAATCGAGCGAGCGCGGGTACCCGGGACAGCATGTCAAAGCCATCGAAACTGTCAAACTTCACGCGATCGACCGAGCCAATGTCCCCAACGACGCTGGCATGGCGATAGAAGGCGGCCGCGGTCGCGGCGTAGACGGTGCGGACCAGTCCACGCTCGAAACCTCCCCAGGTGATTCCATCGAGCCGAGGCAAGGCATTCTCGCACAGGGCCTCCAACTGCTCCTCCTCGGCACGCAACACGTGGGTATCGTTCGCGTTGTCTGGCTTGTGTGCCAGTTCGATCTGCACGCGGATCAAACGGCCTCTGTCGCGCTGGTCCTGTTCCTCCAGCCAGTCGGCGTAAGCCAACCGAAGCCGATCGTTATCGGGGTCGGCGAGGATGGCTGCGAGCAGCGATGGTTCATCGATCATGGACTGAGGGTTTACGCAGTCCGGATGTCCTGCGACACCTCGTCCTGAAGCCGGATATCGGATCGCGAGAACGCGTTCTGGCCGTTGGGTTCATAATGTCTGCCAAACCGGTTCGCCAGGAATTCGGTGAACGGGATTTGTTCCTGACGCACGAAGCCTTGCGCGGGGAGTCGGCCGGTCGCGTGCAGGTCGATCGCGGCGCAGATGCCGGCGGCGGTGGTGACCTGAATCGCGCTCCAGGATTCGCCAGCGATCTGCTGGTGATAGATCTTTCGGGCGTCACTGTGCTGAACGAAACGCCCTTTTCTCAGGCCTGTGACCGTGCAGAAGATCACCACCACATCCTGGTACGTGATCGGGATCGCCGCCTCCAGGATTTCTTTGAGTTGCGCCCGGCGATCCTTCATTCGCAGTTCATTCAGCAGAAAGTCGACCAGTTCGCGATGTCCGAGGTAGCGAATCGTTTTGTAATCGAGCGATCGGACCCGTCCCTCAAGGGTCTCACACAAGGTTCCCAGTCCCCCGGAGGTATTGAACGCCTCGTACCGGACCCCGTCGAGAGAGAACTCCTCCTGCCCTTCCAGCGGGTTCCGGTCGACCCGTTTCCCCTCGTGGATCGCTTCGCACGGATTGCAGTATTCGTTGATCAAACCGTCGGTCGACCAAGTCAGGTTGTATTTGAGCGCGTTTGAGGGAAACAGAGGCAGCGCCCCCACGCGCATTCGCACGGTGTGCAACTCATCAAACCAATCGGTGAGGTGCGACGTCACGATCGACACGAAACCGGGGGCCAATCCGCACTGCGGCATGAAGATCTGCCCGGGACGGGCATCGGTGGCGACGAGGCGAACGGCACGGGTGGTCGCGATGTCTTCCGTCAGATCGAAATAACTGACCCCCGCCTCCAGAGCCGCCCGGGCCACACCCGGGTTGAAATGGAAACTGAGCGCCGACACGACAATTTCCCTCGTGGTCATCGCCGCCACCAGGTCGGCGTGATCGGCCGCGTTGATTGGGCGGGTTTCAATCCCGGGGATCTGCTGTTCCAGGCGTTCGAGAGCGACTTGATCGACATCCGCGACGCAGACGGCGTAATCGCCGGTGTCCGTGAGAAATCGCGAGATCATCCGGCCGATTTTCCCGGCACCGAGTAGTAACACGCGTTTCATGGGACGATTCCTGTGATCCGGTCGGATGGGTGAAGGTCGTGGTGAATTATACCCCGCGGGGGCGTTGCTTGCTCTGGCCGATTTGGAGCGTTAATCTCGGGGCCGAAGCCACGGTTTCCACCGTGGCGTTTCCATTTTTCGCTGTCCTGGCGACCCAGTTGATGTCCGCTTCCGATTCTTCTGTTCTGATTCGTGTGGGGCATAGCCCCGATCCTGACGACGCGTTCATGTTCCACGCGCTCGCCAACGACAAAATCAACACCGGAAGGTACCGGTTCACGCACGAATTGCAGGATATTGAGACGCTCAATCGCCGGGCGCTGAAAGGGGAGCTGGAACTGACGGCGGTCAGCCTGCACGGGTACGCCTACGTGACCGACAAATACGCGCTCTGTTCGTGTGGCGCGAGCATGGGAGACAACTACGGTCCCATGGTGGTCACGCGGACCCCCTGTTCCATCACCGACCTAAAGGGCAAGACGATCGCCGTCCCGGGAACGCTGACGACGGCGTTTCTCGCGCTGAAGCTGCTGCTGGGCGACAGCTTCAAATACGAAGTTCACCCGTTCGACGAGATTCTGAACATCGTGGCGGCGGGGAAGGCGGACGCCGGCCTGATCATCCACGAAGGGCAGTTGACGTATGGGAACCAGGGCTTGCACCTGGTGGTCGACCTGGGTTGCTGGTGGCACGATGAGACTGGTCTGCCACTGCCGCTTGGCGGGAACGCGATCCGTCGCGATCTGGGGGCGACCGCGATGCGGGAAGTGACCGCGCTGCTCAAGCAGAGCATTCAGTATGGACTCGACCACCGTGTCGAGGCGCTGAAGCACGCCGAGCAGTACGGACGAGATCTTGACCACGAGCGAACCGACAAATTCGTGGGGATGTATGTCAACGACTGGACGATTGATTTTGGCGAACGGGGCCGGCCGGCGGTGGCGCTGCTGCGGCTGGATCTCGCCTACCAAGCGAAGATCATTCCCAACACAGTGCAGTTGCAATTCATCGAGCGGGCGCGCATGGCAACTGCCTCCATCCTGTTCATCCCTTTCATCCTCTTCA
>JAPLOC010001156.1 GCA_026692825.1 Planctomycetota bacterium
CCAGTTCCTGGCCGGTGCGGGGATGCATCGTCGCCCCTTCGTCCTTGACGCCGACGGTTTTCACCGTCCCGTACGGCATCGCGTCGACCCTCGCGAAAAACGCCGCGAACCGCCAATAGTCTTCCTGCGCGATTCGCTCCAGGGGATGATTGTGGCAATTCGCGCACGAAACTCGCATTCCCAGAAACACCTGGCACGTGTCTTCGACACGGTTCTGGGGTGAATTGAGCTGGCGGTACCAGTCAATTTGAGGCTGTTCTTCGAGCTTGCCGGTGACGGCGATCAGCGAGCGGGCGAACTGATCGAACCGCATGTTCGTGGCGAACGCGGTCCGCAGCCACTCGGTGAATTTGACACTGTTCTCCTGCTGCGCGCCGTCGTTCTGGCGATTCCGCAGGATGTCGCCCCATTTCTGTCCCCAGAAGAGTGCGTATTCCGGTCGGTCGAATAGCCGGTCGATCAGGCGGGCGCGTTTGTCTGAACTGGTGTCCGCGAGGAATTCGCGGACTTCCTGAGGGGTCGGCAGCGTGCCGATCGTGTCGAGGAAAATGCGTCGCAGAAAGACCGCGTCACTCGCCGGCGGACTGGGGACGATCCCCAGCTTCTTCCAACGGGCGAGCGCCAGTTCGTCAATCAGATTCACTGGAGAAAAGTCGGCGTACAGGTCGTTGGAGAGGTTCGCCCGGTAGGGAACGAGCCACCGCGAAATCGCGACTGCCCCCTGATAGCGCACTGCGATTGCTCCTTCCCCCGCTCCGCCGAGCAGTTTGACCTGGCCGGTCGGAGCGACCTCAAGCAGACCCGGATGCTGATTCAAATACTCGGCGGTCGCAGTGACATCGCGCGTTGAACCATCGGAGTAATGGGCGGTCACCTGGAGGGAACCGGTCTGACCCGCGACCCCCACCTGTTCGCCAGGTTCCACCACAATCCGGGCCAGAGTGGGAGCCGAATCGCTTCCCCAGGGAGTGCCGGCCGCGATCCAGTCAGCCAAAAGCCGATAGGCTGAAGAGTCGGCGTCAAACCGCGCCCCACCACCGTGAGGAACCTGGGCCGTCGCTTTGCGAAGCAGCAGCGATTCCTCCGGCGCGCTCCACGAGACCCGGCGACCGAGACCATCTTCCGAAATGGCGGCGAAGTCGGCGGCGGGATCGAAGCCAAACAGCGAGAGTTTGAAACCGTTTTGCCCGTTGGCCCGCCCGTGACAGCCACCACTGTTGCAGCCGTGGCGGGTGAGCAGGGGGAGGATGTCGTTGACGAATTGTGGCTCGGGAATCGTTGGTCCCGCCGCGGTGACATTCGTCTGTGCGGCGGCGGTCACGGGGGGATCGGCGTGAATTGTGCCAACAGTCGCGACTTGCGTGACAATGTACGCGCACGCGATGCAGGCGAACCGCAGTCGAATCCGAACACTCCAGGGGAGGGGGGGGGCGAGTGTCATGGGATTCACTGGGGGGAATTCTGGGTGGGGGGACGGCAGGGGGCTGACGCCGCCCCGCTCGCCTGGTGGGTTTCAATTACTTGAGGTAGAGGGTTTCGCTGCCTGCGAGCAGGGACTGACACAGGTCGCGCCAGGCACGCTGTCGGCCGTCAGTCTGATCGCCGTAGGCCTGCGTTTGTTCCTCCAGAAACCGCAGTGCGTCGGCCCGCTCGTCGAGCTGGGGAGGTCGGCTGTAGCAGAGACGCCACACCGTCTCGATCCGCGCTGGGTCGTCGGGAGCCGCTTTGGTCACCCGCTCGGCCAGCTCCCGGGCGCGGGCGACCGCGAATTCCCCATTCAGCAGGCTGAGCGATTGCAACGGTATCGTCGAGCGCGGTCTTCGGGTGGAATTGAAGACGATCTGCGGCGCGTCAAACAGTTGCAGCATGCTGACGATTTGTGTCCGCCGCTGGTACATGTAAAGCGCCCGGCGTCGCGATCGCGCGTCGGATTCGGGGACCACCACTTCACCCGTTCCAATCCGCGTGCTGGCGACATACGGCCCGCCGATGGTGGGATCGAGCGAACCACTGACGGCGAGCAGGGTGTCGCGCACCGCCTCGGCGTCGAGACGCACCGGGGGAAAACGCCACAGCAGGCGGTTGCCCGGGTCGGTGGCGAACGACTTTTCGTGGGTGGCACTCGACTGTCGAAACGCCCGCGAGAGGACCAGTTCTTTGAGCATCGCCTTGTGACGGAAACCACTGGGGATAAACCGCGCCGCCAGCCAGTCGAGCAACTCGACATGACTGGGTTCCGAACCGCTGTAACCCAGGTTCTCGGTCGTGGTGACGATCGCCGACCCGAATGTATGTTGCCACATCCGGTTCGTTTGTGCCCGCGCCAGAAGCGCCTGTGCGCGGGGACTTCGCCGGGTCACCCAGTCGGCGAACGCCAGACGCGTGCCCGTCGTGGGCGATTTCTCGGGGACGGCGATTTGCAATTCCTGCCCCGCATCGGTGAGGAACGCGAACGCCCCGGGAGTGACCACATCGCCCGGTGTCGAGTAGTTCCCCCGAATCAGCAGGTGGACTTCGGGGGAAGGGGCCGCCAGGTCGGTCGTCCAGGCGAGTTTGCCTGGTTGCTGCTGTTCCAGATCCTTCCGTTGTTTTTCCAGGTCCGTCAGTTTCTTCTTGCGGGCCTTCACATTCTCAACGAATTCCGCCAGTTGCGGACTGGACTCGGTCGGCGGAAACTTTTCGACCACCACGTTGTCCACCACAAAACTGCGATTGCAGCAATATTCAAAGGCGAAGCCGCCATTGGGCAGGTCGGCCTCCACCAAGTCGATTGTCTTCTCCTCCGGGATGAAATCGACCAGGTGTTCCAGTCGATATTTACCCTCACCCAGCGCGGTGATCCGAACTCCGTAATTGCGTCCGGGAGCGTAACCGGTCGTTCCAATCACACCGGCCGACTTGGAATCGGTCCCGGGATAATCGAGATGGACCGCCGTGCTGGTGGTGGGGTGTCCGTCGACCAGAATATTCCCCCCCGCGACGGCGCTCGAATCGTCGAAGTCGTGCAGTGCCAGCAGGTAGCCAATCCGCTCGGCGGCAGCCCCCTGCTCATCGAACCGATTCGCGACGAGGTCGAACGTCACCTGGATCGACGCCCCTTTTTCCGCAGGAGTCCAGTCGAACGCCGTCGAGGTACACAGGGCGCTGTCCCCTTGCGTGTTCCCCTCGGCGATCACCAGCGCCCCCTCGCGAACGAACGCACCCGGGCGCTCGGTCGAGTCGACACGCACGGGAACTTTGCCAGCCGGCGTGTCGTCCCCCGGGGCCGTGTTCGACCAGCGGGGTGCCAGCGGGACTCCGTTCTCGAACGTATCGCTGAACAGAATCTCGCCTCGCGGTCGTTGCTTCCGGACGACTTCTTTGAATTCCCGTTGAACCGTGCGCGACTCTTCCGTGAGTCGATCGAGTTCCGCTTTCCAGCGTTCGGTCTCGCCAGCGGGGGGCGCGTAGACGAACCGCTCGTTCGGCTTCTTCCAGTTTTCAATTGGGAATGCAGGATAGAACACCGCCTGCAAGCGGTAAAAGTCGAGCTGAGTGATTGGCTCGAATTTGTGGTCGTGGCATTTGGCACATTGGATCGTCAGCCCGAGCAGCGACGACACGACGTTCTGCTGACACGATTCAAGCGCGAAGTACTTGTCGGCTTTGACTTCATCCGGGTTGCCGTCGCTTTCTCCGGTGCCATCCTGACCGTTTCGCAGATAATGCGTGGCGGTGAGCAGATCGATCGTCTCCTGCGTCGCGGGTTCACCGCTGACGTGCCGGGCGAGTTCATCGCCGGCAATTTGCATCCGCACGAACTGATCGAACGGCAGGTCGGCATTGAAGGCCCGCACCACCCAGTCGCGATAACGCCAGGCAATGGGGCGGTCGGAGTCGGCGTTGAAATAGCCATTGCTGTCGGAATAGCCCGCCGCGTCGAGCCAGTACTTTCCCCACCGCTCGCCAAAATGCGGAGAGGCGAGATACCGGTCGACGGCGTGTTCCACCGCCCTTGGATCTTTGTCGTCGAGAAACGCGTCGAGTTCGGCGAGCGTGGGGGGCAGCCCCGTGAGGACCAGACTCAGCCGGCGGAGCAACGTCCCGCGGTCGACTGGCTCTCCCAACGACAACCCTTGTTCTTCCAACTTCGATTCGAGAAATCGATCCACCGTATTGAAGTCGGGAGCCGTTGTTTTGGAAGAGGGAACTTGCGGTTCAACCAGTCCGCGAAACGCCCAGTGGTCGCTCGCGTCACCCGTCGATACATTGGCCGGCAGTCCCGGCGCACCGGCTTCAATCCACGCTTTCAGCAACCCCTTTTCGTCGGCTCCCAACGGCTCTTCGGGAGGCATTTCGTCGGCGGCGACACGTCCCCAGAGTGAACTCGCCGCGAGGTCATGCGCCGTGACCACGGGCCCCTCCTTCGACCCTTTTCGGACTCCGGCCGCCGTGGCCAAGTTGAGGCCCCCCTCCCGTTTGGCCGGTCCGTGGCACTTGACGCAATGCGTCTTCAACAGGGCGGCAACCGCCTCGTAACGGGGCGGATCGGCCGCCTCGCTCGGGAGGGCGAATCCGAAAACAACAACGGCGAGAAGGGCTAGGGTTCGCATGCCGAGAGTATAAACGGCGGGTGATGGGTTGTCGAAGTGAAGGACATCGTCGGGGCTTCGCCTCTTCGCCGAGACTCTCGCCATTCCGCGACGCCCCTCGTCGTGTTTCTTTTTAACAGTGGGAAATTCGTTGTGAGTCCTGGCGCAGCCCCCAGTTCGTCGTTTTGTCGGCGTAAGCACATGGGGCCGGTCTTTCAGAGAAAGACGCCTTCGTTCTCTGACTCGTCACCGTGTCGCCGCCTCGCGAAGCAGGCGCTTTCGCTCAAGACGCGACGCGCGTTTCCATTCCGGCGACTGGCGAATTTCGTCGGCGGACTTTCGCGCCGGGGAATTGCCACGGTAGGAATTCGCGTCGATTGGACGGGTACCGTCTGTGCCGACTGGGGATTGCGTTCGCGTTCCGGTCACAGGTTCGCGGTCGTGAGATTTCGTGGCGGGAGAATTGTTCCCGACGGTGCGACTTGCCCGGGCTGACGGGGTCGAACACTTCGAATCGTCTGGATGTGCGGACGGCGGCGGCAGTTTGGAGGAAGTCGTCGTATTGGGTGACGAATCGTGGGGACGAACTGGCGGCGGGGGAGGGCAACTTGGATTGAAATCCATGGCATCCTCTCTCAATCGCACCTGCCGCGCGAGTTCGCTCGGTGAGGAATCGTCCCAGACCACCGTTTCGTCTCGCATCTGATACGCGGCTGGCGCGGCGCGACCGCTCGATTTGAGCGGCAGCAACAAAAACCGGTCAATCCCATCGGTCGCAGGGCGAATCTGCCAGATCGTACGGGCCATCTCGACCATCGCCAGACTCCCCAGCGCCTTGGGCATCGTGATTTTTCCAGCATCGAAACGAATCGGATCGCCAACCAGGGGACTCACCACCACCACCGCCAGATCGAGTTCATAGGCGAGCCGATTGAGCTGGTCGAACAATGTCCGCAATTCCGGTTCACGCCATTTCGTAACCTGAAAGGGCAACGAATCAATCACCAGCATTCCAATCCGCTGCGCAGCGGCGGAGCCTTGTCGGGAACGATTCCAGCCCAGAATCTCCCGTCGCAATGCCGGGAGATCGCTGGGCAATGACAGGCTGCGTTCGGGGAGCGCGTTTTCGTTTTCCGACGGCTCGGCAATTCCCGTGATCACCAGCAAGTGGTCCGTGCGTCCCCCGGCGAGCGTAATCCGCCGGGCGATACCCGACCGCGGATCGCCCCCGGCCGTTACCACGACCACCCCCTGTGGCGGCTGCGCTCCCGGTCCTCCCCAGACCTCCTCGTCTCCAGGCAGCGCCATTCCCGCCGCCACGCGGGCGGCCAGATCGGAAATCACATCCGTGGCGTCTCCGCCGGGGGTGGGGATCAGTAGGGTCAATCCTCCACGGGGAATCCGATCGTTCCAAATCCACGGCGGATCGAAAACGGGATGTTTGTCCATCTGCCACGTCACCAGCCGGGGGGCGGTGTCTGTGGGTCGTGTCGAATCCACGGCACCTGGACCATCGGGCACTGACCCAGTCTGCTCATTCAGCGGCCGTTTTCGTGTTGTTTTTGTACTGGTCATGTTGCACCACGCGAGAGATTCCCGGATCGGAGTCGAAAACATGTCGCTCAGAATGTAATCATACATCCGAATACTACTGGTTTCAATGTCAGTGTGTACTGATATTCCATATTTTTGGACGGCGCGGCGAATGGAGCGTTATGCCTCCGCTGGGGTTGCTCTGTCGGTGGCAACGGGCGGCCCCAGTGCGACGAAGCCGCGATGAACCCTACAAAAACTCGGATTTGATACTGGACGGCTACGAATCGAACGGGCGTGTGGTTTAAGATCCGCACGACGCGCTTGTCTCTCGAAACCACCCGGGAAGCTGATTGACACCCCGCCCCGATTGCCGGTATGCTGGAGAATTGATGCGAATTCATCCGTCTGTCGACAAACGAGGCCATCGCCCATGCTCGTGATTCCCGGTCAGAGTGGCAGAGACAACTGCGACGGGACGATTTCCCGCCGCGCCCTGTTGAGTGTCGGAGGCTCCACCATGATGGGGCTGACACTCGGTGGAATGCTGCAACGGCAGGCTCAGGCGAAAGAGGGTGGCGTTGGCGGCCCCGGTTTCGGCAAAGCCAAAAACGTCATCCTGGTCTACCTGCAAGGTGGCCCGAGCCATCTCGACCTGTGGGATCCCAAGGCCGACGTCCCGGACAACGTCCGCAGCGTTTTCAAGCCGATCGACACCAAGCTCCCCGGAGTCCAATTCACGGAAGTCCTCCCGAAACTGGCCGCCGTGAATGACAAGTTCACGATGATCCGGTCGATGAGCTATACCCCGGTCGGTCTGTTCAATCACACGGCGGCCATCTATCAATTGCACACTGGCTACACCGCCGACAAGGTCAGTCCCTCGGGCCAGCTCGAACCCCCCAGTCCCGCCGACTTTCCGACGCTCGGTTCGAACATCATTCGGCAGAAGCCCCCCGAAGCGCAGATGCTGCCGTTCGTGATGCTCCCCCGGCCGTTGCAAGAGAGCAACGTGATCGGCAAGGGAGGCTCGGCGGGCTTCCTGGGCCGCGCGTATGACCCGTACATGCTGTTCCCCACCGGGGACGACATGGACATGAACAAGCTCGACCGCATCAACGTCGACGACCTCAAGCTGCGCGAGGAGATTTCCTCGTCCCGGCTGGAGCGACGCGCCCGGTTGCGGGATACGATCAATGCCGGCATGCCCGCGCTCGACAAGGCGGTCAGCAAGACGGCGATCAACGAGTATTACGGCAAGGCTCTCGGCCTGGTTCTCTCGGGCAAGGCCCGCGACGCGTTCGATCTGACCAAAGAATCGAGCGAAATGCGGGAGACGTACGGTCGCAACACGTTTGGTCAAAGCTGCCTCCTCGCACGTCGGCTGATTGAAGCGGGAACGCGGTTCGTGGAAGTGATTTGGCCGAAGGTCGCGAATTCCGACAATCATTCGTGGGACGTCCACGTCGGCCTGTCGGGACGCATGAAGAACCAGAACTCTCCCATGCTCGATGCGGGACTGTCGGCACTTATCGCCGACCTCGACCAGCGCGGCATGCTGGAAGAGACGCTGGTGGTCGCCCTGGGTGAGTTCGGGCGCAGCCCGATTCGTGGTGTCAGCACCTCGGGCAACTCGAATTCCGACGATGGCCGCGACCACTGGCCCTACTGCTACACGTCGGTGGTGGCCGGTGCCGGCGTCAAGCGTGGGTTCGTGTACGGCAAGTCGGATAAGACCGGTTCGGCCCCGGTGGAAAACCCGGTCCATCCGATCCAACTGGTGGCGTCCGTGTATCACTGCATGGGAATCGCCCCCAACACCATTCAGTACAACCACCTGAATCAGCCCCGTGAACTGGTCCAGGCGGAAGCGGTCGACGGCATCCTCGCCTAACGCCCGACGTTGAGACAGCGCGTTCGAGCCGCCTCCAGAAATGGAGGCGGCTTTTTTCAATGGATGTGTGCTCGATGGGAAAAAACAACCGCGCGCTTAAATACCAAAATCGGCGGCGTTTCGGGCGTACCAGGAGAGTTCACCAAACGCTTGCCACAGCGCATGTCGCCTCAAACCCCCTTTCTTTTTCCGACTTTTTTTCGTGTGTTTCGTGCCTTTCGTGGTTCCCAATCTCTGCTCACACCGTGAGCGAGCGATTTGACGCTGTGCCGGACGATTTCGTATCTGCGATGACCGAGCCCGTTGTTTGCTCGTGGTTTGACGGACAATCGGAACCACGAAAGGCACGAAACACACGAAAGGCATACAAAAAAATCAACTGCCCGCTGGAATACCAAAATCTGCGGCGTTTCCGGCGGCAGCGTCAGTTGACACTCGCACGGCCGATTCCCGTTGGTCGCTGGCCGTGGCACCCTTCTGCAATTCAGGCGGGTGGTTGAAAAAAAACGCATCCTTGGGCCATGTAAACGACCCCGGGCGCTGCCGCTTCGGCAACACGTTGATGCCTCGCACGGCCGGAAACGAAGCAATGTCGGTCTCGACTCGGACCGCGCGGAGTGAAACAAAATGTCTCAACGCGAAACCCTCAAGTCAAATTGCCTTATCCCGTGGTTTGGCACTAGAATCAGTCCATCTGCGAAAAGCGACCGGTCGAGCCGGCCAACTCTCCCTCCTTGACGATGGCCCCCTTCCCCAGGTCCCATCTCCCGCCCCCCCCGCCAGAGTTCGGAATCCATGCCGGCTGAACCATCGCGCTTCGAGAACCAGGCGCGAACCGCTCGCTCAGAGGGAGTCACCTCCTTTGATTACGAACCTCGAACGCGGGTGGTGTTTGGTGCGGGAAAACTCACGGAATTGGGGACACTGGCGCTGGAGCTTGGGGCTCGCAGGGGTCTTCTGGTGACCGACCGCGGACTGGCGAAGGCGGGGCATCCCCAGCGCGGAATTGCCTTGCTGGAACAGGCCGGTCTGACCGTCACGGTGTTTGATGATGTGCAGGAAAATCCCACTTCCGACGATGTTGAACGGGGACTCGCCGTCGCCCGGGCCGCCCAGATCGATCTGCTGATCGGTCTCGGCGGCGGGAGCAGTATGGATTGCGCCAAGGGGATCAATTTTCTTCTCACCAATGGCGGCGTGATGGAGGATTACTGGGGGACGGGCAAGGCGAAGCTCCCCATGCTCCCCATGATCGCTGTCCCCACGACGGCCGGGACCGGCAGTGAGGCGCAATCGTACGCCCTCATCGCCAATACCCGTACCCACATGAAAATGGCGTGCGGCGATCCCAAAGCCGCCTGCAAGATCGCCCTCCTCGATCCCGAGCTGACCCTCAGCATGCCCCCGTCGGTCACCACAGCCAGCGGCATCGACGCGGTCAGTCACGCGGTGGAATCGTATGTCTGC
>JAPLOC010001157.1:0-13662 GCA_026692825.1 Planctomycetota bacterium
TCGGTGAACGCAGAGTGCAGGGCAACTCGCCCGATTTCGCAAACCACGAAGCGGTTTGTGAACGGCTAGTTAGTGCCGAAATGTCAAACCCGGGTCGGTCTCGGGTTCTCCGAGCATGTGAAACTGGAACGAGCCGTCATCTCGGGCGTTGACCTTGCCGATCATCGACCCGCCGTCTTTGCGTTCCAGTGTCAGCAGATCCCCGTCGAGCTGCCAGGTTCCGCCATACTGGAACTTCTTGTCTCCCTGTGAGTACTTCCACGAGAAACCGTTGTTCCCATCGAAAACGAGTTCAAACTGAGAACCGTCATCGCGGGAAGCGTTCCACGTTCCGGGCAACGTGGCCGGATCGAGTTTCTTGGTTGGCTGTGGCGCAGGGACCGGTGCCGGTGGGGTCGCGCTGGCGTCGGCGGTCTGATCGGGGGGCGGGGCTAGCATCTTTTCGAGGTCGGCCGCCACCTTGTCTTTGGGAACCAAAGCGACGACTCGCTTCAACTGCTCAACCGCCTGATCGGGATGGCCTTCCGTCAGATAGTGATACGCCAGCAGGAAATGGGCGCTGCCGCTGTCATCGTGGTTCTTAACGTAGTCTTCCAGGGCGGCCAGTTGTGCCTGGTAGACACTGATGTTGGTGTAGAGCTTGGAGAGCGTGGTGTAATCCCACCCGGGGCCGACGGCGAGAACCGAGTGGACCGTCCCGGCCGCATCGAGGTAGCTTCCCTGAGCGAAAAGAACCAGTCCACGGAACTCATGGAAGACCGCGTCGGTCGCCTTCTTGCGAATCAGGTCGTTCACAAGATCCAACGCGGTGTCGTAGTCGTTCTTTTTGAACGCGTCGATCGCCGGCTGAAGATCATCGGAATCGTTGTCGGCTTTGGGGGCCGCGGCGGCTGACGCGGTGTAGTCGACCGGGACCGGCTGACTGTAGTTGTACACGGTCGTATTCCCCCCGCCACCACCGCTGTAGTACGGGTTGTAATAGCCGTTGTAGCCGCTTTCGTACATCAGCATCCCCAATCCCCAGCCCCCCATCCCCCAATACCAGGGGCGAGCCCAGAAACCACGGCCCCAACCGTAGCCATAGCCGTAATGCCCGTTCCAGTATCCGTGATAGAAGCCGTGGTTGTAATAGCTGGGCCGGTAGCCGGCCCCTGCCAGATTGAGATTGCGGTTCCCGATGTTAAACGTGTTGCCGCTGAAGTTCCGGTTGGCGACCCCCGTCCGGTTGCCAATTCCCGTTCGACTGCCAATCCCCGCACCCGCACCGGCACGATTTCCAATGGCTCCGCGATTTCCCAAGCCAGCCTGGGTGAAGCCGGATCCGGTGCGATGGCCGCCGCCAAAGCGACTGGCGTAACTGGGATTGCTGAACGATGAGGAGCGATTGGCGTGTCCTCCCGCCCCTCCCATGGTCCCTGCGGAACGCATGCCGCCGGTCGCGGCGCGTCCCATCCCGCCGGTCCCCCGGGCTCCCATGCCTCCTGCGCCGCGGTAACCGGTCATGGCGCGACCGCCTCCCGCGTAGCCCCCGCGATAACCTCCGCGATAACCGCCTGTGTTACCGCGAAAGCCGCCTCCCATTCCGCCGCGGAAGCCACCGCCCCCCATTCCGCCACGAAATCCGCCACCAAAGCCACGTGCGAAAAGTTCACCCTGGCCAAACGACAGAACGACCAGAAACGCCACCGCCAACCGCACCCGCGAGACGCCAGACATGTCACACTCCCTGGAGTTTGAATTGTAGTTTGAAGCCACTCACCGACACGCCGACTATTTCTTCCCCCCGGCGGGGAGTGGCGCGCGGACCAGCGTGACAGCGTTGGTCACCTCCTGCGATTCACCGTTGATCACGAACTCAGCCGTCTCGAATTCAATCGTGTGGTCATTCTCCACCGCGTATGTGTTGGTCATGGAGGCGCTCTCCCCGGCGGCGGTCTGGCCCGTGGACTTCACGACCCAGCGTTCCCCGTCGAAGTGCCAGACCCCCTCGGCGAATCCCCCATCCGAATCGAAGGTCCACGATCGAAACTGGCCGTGTTTCGGATCCCAGGTGATCCGCTGTGTTCCCGTGAGAACCTTTTGGCCTTCCATGAGGATGGTGAATTCTCGCAACAGATAATTGCCATCCGCCGAGGGTTGGCACGAGAACTTCGTAACCGACTCTTCGTCTTCATCAATCCAGTCACCGACCAGCCACTTGAGGTCTTTCAGCCGATCTCCCGCCGACGGTTCGACCACGGGAGCCATATCGCGCACGCTGGCGACCAGCCACTTTCCGTCCACCTTCACATGCACCGCCGTATAGAGATTCACGACAGGTTCCGGTTCCCCTTCGTGGGTGTGCCGGGTGATGCCATCTTCGATCGCCACACCCGGGGCGACGAACCGGATCGATTCGATTTCGACCGCGAGTTTCGCCCCCGGCGTCTGCTTGAAATGCTCCACCAGTTCTTCCTGAATCTTCGCCCTCCCGTGGGTCACTTCGCCCGATTCGTCGACGTATTCGGCCTCTTCGGTGAAGTGGGCGGCGACCGCTTTCGCGTCCCCCTTCGCATAGGCCTGAGAGTAGCTCTCGCCAGATTTGCGGATCGCGGCCTCATCGGCGGCGTGCTTCGACGGAGCCACTGCCGTGACCGGTTTCGTGTCGGCGACCGCCGGCTTCGCGCGCGGCTTGTCCTTGACCCCCTGGGCCAAAACGTCCGTGACACCAACCATGGCGACTGTCGACGCCAACATCAACACCGCGGTCTGCATTCGCATGCGAAGATCTTTCTTGTTCCAGTGGGGTTCCTGACGAACCGTCGCTCATTCACCGAGCTGTTTGTCGGATTTCAAAGGAGCCGCCAGTTCGCGGCTGTTGCCTTCCAGGCGTTGCGTCGCATGCACTCCCACCAGGCCGGCAACCAGCACCGCGAGGTAGAATTGACCACAAACCGCTTCCAGCAGAGCCAGAGAGCGGGTCATGCTCGACGCGGGAAGAATATCACCGTATCCCAGCGTTGTCAGCGTCGCGAAGCTGAAATATTGGCAAATCTGCCAGCGATCCCCGAGTAAGTCAGCGGATGAGAACGGGCCGCCGTTTCCCCGCAGCGCCAGGGGATCGACAATCTGCGCGGCGCAAAAAAGTTCGGTGAAGACGACACCAATCAGCAGATAACCGCAAAACGCCCCCATCAGGGTGTCGATCGTCACTTCGACATGGCGAAACAGCGATTTCAGAATCGTGCCAATGAGATACAACAGGAAGATCGCGCTGGCGGAGTGCGACACAAGATGTCTGCGCCCCGGTTCTTCGCCCACGTTCAGGGTCACGAACAGGACCAGGGTGACAACGACCACTCCCAGAACGATTGCCGTCGCCCGCTGGCGTTTGTCTTCACACATTGCCAAAACTGCGGGGAGGACCAGACAGATTCCCGTCATTTCGACAAACTCCGCCGGCCAGTCCTGTTCGATCGAGACGATTCGCACGACCATTTGCAGCAACATGACCGCCAGCAGCACCGTGAATTTCCAACGAAGATACGACTGCATCGGACCGGGGCACCTTCGGGAAGAGAATCGTGGAGTGCGGAGGCAGTTTATACACCGCGTGGCGGAAATTGCGAGATTCAGCCGAGAGCGGGAATCTCGTTCACCAATCCACACGCGGTGGATGGGTCTCGAATGCAAAATGTCTCAACTGGTGGCGCGATCGGTAACACACCACGCGAACACGAACTGCGGCTACAGAAATGCCAGCCGACTCGACAACGGCCTTGTCCGTCAGTTGGTTGGAGATTGCCCTGATTGAACGCAAACAGCCCCCAACGGCAGGGGACTGCCGATGGGGGCTGTAATGAAACTCGTCGCGCCCGCCACCAATCGGTGGGGAAGTCGAGAGATTACTTCCGGGCCGGGAAGCCGGCACTTTCACCCGAGACTTGAATCACGTCTCGTTTCGGCTTCACTCGGGCGGCCTGTTCGTTGCCAGCGGCCGCGCCGGATGTTCCCACCGCCGGGGGAAGCCATAGTGTGTCGAGGGGCATTACGACCTGGGCGTCGTTCAAGGGAGAGTCGACCTGGACGTTGTGCTGATTCAGCAGCGAGCCTTTTTCGAGGTGAACGTTTTTCTCCGCGATCTCGTACTCGACGGCGGAGAGGTGGTAGGCGGTCTGGGCTTCGAGCAATCGGCGCTGCGCGTCGAGCAGCACTTCGAAATTCACGTCGATTTCGACGCGATTGGTCAGTGTATTCACGGCGTCCTTGGCCGCGAGCCAGCGATTGAGGTTGATTTCGCGCTGCTCCAGAGCCCGTTCGGTTTCGGCCTTCGCGTTGCTCAGGTCGTGGATGATCTGGCGTTCCTGCTCATGGAGAACGGCCAGATCTCGCGCCACTTGCAGCTCGGCGTTCTGAACCGCCATGTGGGCTTTGCGGAATCCCAACGGCATCGAGAATTCGACACCCAGTTCCCATTCCTGGTGATTGAAGTTGCCAAGTTCATCAACAGCCGATCCCAGCGTCCGATTGGGGGCGATCACATCGGTTCCGCCTCCCATCAGATCCTGGCCCAGGCCGCGGACCCGGTATCGACCGATCGCGTCGAGCTTGGGCGACAGGAAGTTCTTGCTGGCCAGCAATTCCATCTGGCGACGTTTGATAATGAGCCGTTGGTTTCGCAGCTCAGGTCGCCGCTGAAGCGCCTCGCAACTGATGGCATTCCAGTCCCAGACAAAAGGGGCCGACTCGGGAACCGTTGTCGGGCGAAGCAACGTCCTGCTGTTGACCGATTCACCGATCAACAGTCGCAGCCGGCGTTCGGCGACCTGAACCCCGTTGAACCCGCGGATGCTGCCCCCCGTGACACCGTTGTAATTCTGCGTCCTCTGGCCGAGTTTGCCGGAGATCGCGTCCTGAAGTTCTGACTGGAACCGGAAATACTGTTCACGAGTGAGCGGCTCTTCCTCGGGGCGATCCGCGGATGTGCCCCGTTTCGAGGCTTTTTCCCAGGTGCTGCGGGCGTTTTCGAGCGCCTGCTGTTTCGCGTCGAGATCCCGATAGGCGAAGTAGAGATCCCAGTAGGCGTTCTCGACTTCGCTGACATAACTCTGCATCTGCCGTTCGAACTCGGTCGCGTTGATATCGTTTGTGACCTTCGCGACCAGGACGCCGTTGTAGACACCCGGCGTCGCACCGGGACCGGCGATGCGGTTGAAGGTCAACCCGCCCCCCTGCAAGAGAGGCTGTCGCAACTCGCCTTCGACCTGAGTCTGCCAGGCGCTGCCAAACAGGTTCGCTGGCGCGTTGTTCGAGTCGTAATCGGTGATGCCGCGGAGGGCGAACTCGGCTCCCGTCGCGCCCCGTTTGCTGATCTGCGCGACGTAATCGTGCCGGTCCTGCGCGAACAGCGAGGTACCACCGCCATAAAAGCGGTTATTGATGATTCTGTCGTTGTTCTGGAAGTTCGCTTTGGCCGAGAGCTGCGCGTCATACGCACTGAGCGCCGCCTCGATGCCGAATTGCGGATTGGTCTCCATCAACGCTTTCTGGTATCGGGTCGATATCAGTTGAGGAGTTCGGAGCAGTGTGGCCCCCAGATCTCGCAATACCGTGGAATTCGTCATGGCCAGTTCAATGACTTTATCCAGCGAGACATCGTAGTAATCATCGACTGGGTTACCGTCATTGGTGCCGTCGTCCTCGACAACCGCCTTGATCGTCACTGGCTCGTCGAATGACTGGTCGTACGTCACCTGCTGCACCCCGGAATCGACGTCGTGCATGATCGCGTCGACGTCCGAGGTGTTATTTCCAATCGTCTCTCGGGGGTTGGTGTGGGAACACCCCGCCAGACAGACCGCCAACATCCAGACACCCGCTTTTGAAGCGAGCCGGAAACTCCTGCGGACGGACTTTGCGCCCGTCCGGGAGGAGGATTTGGGTTTCCAGAGTGCTTTCATTGCGATGGCCTTTTCAGGACGATTTGTCGGCGAATGTGATCGCCACGGGTGCGAGATGATCGGACCGACCAGAAACAAGCGTTCACGGTAATTCGGGATTCTCCACCGAGTGGCATTCCCGAAGTTCCATGATCGACTCTTTTCATCGGAAATCCGGATTTGCCGCCTGTAGCGAATACTCGAAGAATTCCCGTTTTGCTATTGACATCAATTCGTCCAATTGAACGGATCGCAATGCCGAAAAGTGGCAACCCGCTTCGGGCGAACGCCGCATCCCACGGGGCGCGAACCCACCGGACGCACAGGATGTGCCGGTTATCCCGAACGATCCTTGTATACGCATTGTTCCAAGAGATCCCCTCACGCGTATTGTTCGGAAAGTTCCCGAGTCGATAGGAATGTCGAACATGCATTCCCCGCGTTGGGAATCGAAGAAAACGATAATTCTGCGCTCCCATGGAGGGGACGCGTTCCTTCGATTCCGCGCGGCACATCCCTGAAAGAAGGGTCGGAATAATGAAACGGCAAATCACATCGGGAATTTGTGTGGCGACACTGGTGATAGGGCAGTTGGTCGGTTGCCAGGTGCCCGCCGGGCCGCAGGGAGTGACCCCCCGGCCGATGCGCGACTGGTTACCCCAGGACGCCAAGAAAAACGCGGACGGAACGCGTCCCTGGAAGGAACGTAAACCCCCGCTCCGGCGGATCGCCGACCCGGCGAACATGGAATCGAATAATGCCGCCATTAAGCAAGCCGCCAAAATCAAGGCCGAAGAAGACAAGAAGGAACAGAAACTCAAAGCGATTCGATATCTCTGCACGATCGGCTGCGGTTGTTACGACAAAGATGGCCAAGTGACCGCCGCGCTCAAAGAATCGCTGATGGAGGAATGCACTGAAGAGGTGCGGTATGCCACCATTGAAACGATCATCTCCACCGCGAGCGCCGGCCGCTGCCAGACGTGCAATCAATGCTCGTGCTGCAAGAAGGAACTGGTGGACGCGTTGGCCGAACTTGCGTACGGCACCGACGAACAGGGTTGCCCCAAAGAACCGTCGGCGCGAGTTCGTGAACTGGCGGTGCAGGCATTGCAGATCTGCTGCCCCTACACCGGACTGTCGTACGTTCCGGAGGCTCCTCCGGAAATCCCTCGCGGCGTGGTTGAACCCGGCACACTGCCTGGTGCCGACAGCGCCGAGGGGCAATCGGAAGGAACAGAAGCCGAAGGCACCGAAGCTTCCCCCCCCTCCCCGGGTGCCGCTGGGCGAGCCAAGATTGGCCGGGGCGCGGTGCGACCGGTGGGTGCCGACTCTGGCGATTCCGGCGTCACCACTTCGGCCGACCGGTCGCTGCCTTCGCAGGAACGGCCCGCCCGAGTGATTGGAATTGTCGCCTCGGTCGATGCGAACGACGGGATCGTGCAGGTTCGATTGCCCGACGACGTCCAACTCGTGACGGGAAGCCGGATGATGGTCTACCACCGTCACTCGTCCCGCCGGGTGGGAACAACCGGTGAAATCGAAGTCGTGCAGTCCTCTGCTGGAATGGCAACGGCTCGCGTGACCGAACAATTGGCGGTTGCCGACGTCGCTCGGGGGGACCGGGTGGTTCTGCTGGGAGAAGGGAATTAGTTCGCCTCAGACGGGTTGAATGGCGGCGGACCGCTCCAAACCATTGGGAGAGTCCGCCGCCGGCTTTTGTCCGATCGCCCACGAAAGGAGGTGCCAATCATGTCCGCCCAGCAAGTCCAGAGCGACATTTGGCAAGGCCTCGAAACCATACAGACTCAGGTCAATCTCCTTGCGTCGGCTGGCGGGGGAGATGTCGAATTGGCCGGAGCGGTCGTCGACGGGCTGGTGAATTCGCGTTCGACACTCTTGGCTCGGGTCTGGCGGCGGACCGCTGCGACAACAACTGTCCTCGCCTCCGCGGGGGGCCTTCCCGCTGATGTCGAAGATCTTCGTGGGGCGGATCTCGATACGGTGATTCAGTCGGAACGACCTCGGGTCCTGCGGGGGTCGGGAACACGGACCACGTCCCAAGTCCGCTGGATCGCGGTGCCGTTCCGTCTTCGGTCGGATGAGTCGCTGCTTCTGGATCTCGCGTTTCCCGCCGACCCAATCGAGAATGACGCGGTGGTCGCGGCGACGGTCGATTTCTCGTGCGCGCTCTGCGAGCTATTGGGCATTCACATCCTGCGGGTTGACGTCGCGCGGCTAGCGAACCGAGCCCGTCAGGATGAGGCGACTTCCACAAGTCTGCTGCAATTGCACTCGGCGGTGGGTCAAACCGATAGTTCCACCCCCCTCGCCGCCGCTCTGCAGGCAATCTTGGATTGTGGCCGGGCGTGGTTATTCGAGGTGTTTCCCGGGGGAGTCGCAATGCGCGGATCGACTCTCAACGACGTCGAGCAGCATGCGCATGGGCAATCGCTGGCATTGCGGCGACTGGCCGAAGCGGTGGCGGCCTCGGGTACGGGATTCCAGATGGCCGTTGGCGATTCGCTGGAGTCGGCAGGGCCGATCAAACAACTTGCCCGGGAGTATCTCGACGCGGCGCAACTGCGACTCGTACGGGTCGAGCCATTGTTTGGAGACGAGCCTGCCCGTCATGTGACGGCGGTCCTGGTGCTGGACCGATACACGTTGCCTGTCAACCAATCCCGCGATGTGGAGCAGGATCGCCTGATTCTGGGGAACGCGGAAGCGGCGTGGAACAATTCTCAGCAGATCGGTGGCGGATTCTGGCGATCCACATGGCGGACGACGAAACGGCTGTTGGGACGCAGGAAATTCACCTGGATCGTGGGGGGGGCGGCGCTGGTACTGGCGTTCCTGGCATTCGTGCCATGGACATTGGAGATTCGAGCCGACGGTCGTCTGCAACCCGCGGGACGACGTGGCATCTTCACCCCCGCCGACGGGATTGTGAGTGAATTGCTGGTGGAAGACGGGGCACGCGTCGCGGCGGGTGATCTTGTGCTGATACTGCGCAGTCCGGAACTCGACGCGGAACGGGGACGCGTCCTTGGGGAATTGACCACCAAACAAACGCGTCACGCTTCGCTGCTCGCTGCGCGCAGCCAAGCCCGTGCTGGACGCGACAGTCTGCCCAGCAATCTGGCGGCGGAAATCGAGGAGCTGGGGGTCGCCATCGCGGGGTTGGAAAAACAACTCACGCTGCTCGACGAGCGAATTGGCGCGCTCCGTCTGGTCAGTCCGATTTCCGGACAGATCGACCGCTGGAATCTCGACCAGACGCTCGCGGGCCGGCCCGTCGCGCGCGGCCAGGAGTTACTGCGGGTACTGGATATCGAGGGGCCGTGGCAACTCGAGCTGCGGATCGCCGAAGACGAGAGCGCCCACGTCACCTCGGCCCAGCGGGCCAATGACCGGCTGAGCGTTCGGTTTCAGTTTCGAACCGAACCCGGCGCGACCCGCGAGGGTACGTTACAGATGTTGTCGGACCGCACGGAAATCGACGACCGCGGCGGATTGTGGCTGCGGGGGATTGTGCCGTTGGAGGATCCGTCGGTCAGTCGTCGCGCCGGGGCGGGGGTGACGGCGCGGATCGATTGTGGTCAGCGGTCGATTGGCTTCGTCTGGTTGCGTCAATTGATGGAATTCGCCTGGCGGCGATGGTGGGTTTGAGAGAAGGCGTCACATTACCATGGGGAAAGACATGTCACGTGCGATCTGGAGGGCCATCTTGCTGGTGGCGGTGACGGGAGGTCTGACAGTTCCCGCGGAAGCCGACAAACCGTCCGCCCCCCAAGTCAAAGGGGCGGTGCTGAAGCTAATTGAACAGGTCGAACTGCCATCGCGCGACGCGGGGATTCTGGTGTCGATTGACGTCCACGAGGGGGACACGGTGACCCGCAACCAGAAAGTCGCGCAGCTCGACGACCGGGTCGCGCGACTGGCGGTCAGTCGGGCGGAAACCGAGCTATCCGCGGCGCGCCATACCGCCGAGCGCGGAACCGCGGTGTTGCTGGCGAAAAAACGCGCGGAGCGCGAGCGGTATCGCATCAGGGAACTTCAGACACAGGCCGAGATTGCCGACGAGCACGCCGGGTCGGAAATCTCGCTGAAACTGGCCGAACGTTCCCGTGATTTCGCCGCGGCGGCTCTCAGACGCGTCAAGCAGGTTCGGGAAGCGAACCCGTCGAGCGTATCGGAAAAGGAACTCGACCAATATCAGCACTCCCACGTGAAATCGCTCTCGGAAGTCGAACAGGCGGCATTCGAAATCAAACTGGCGAAGATGAAAGCCGCCGCGCAGCGCGACGCGATTCGTGGCCAGGAATTGACCGCCGAGTCGTTCGGGCTGGAAATTGAGGACGCCGAGGCCGACCAGGCACAGGCCCGCATCCAGCAGAAACTGAAGGAGGAGGATCTTCGCATCCGACAACTCTCGCTGGAGTTCCAGGAATTGCGGTCCCCCATCGACGGTGTGGTCACGGAGCGCTACCGTTTCGTGGGCGAATCGGTGGAGCCTGGGGAACGCGTGCTGCGAATCGTTCACCTGAAGCGCTTGCGGGCCGAGGGCTTCTTGCAATTTGAACAAGCCGACCAACGGCTCTTGGGGAAGGGGGCTCGGTTCGTGATAACGCTCGAAGGCGGACAAACGCTCGAACGTACGGGAAAGATCGTCCACGTCGGTTCTGAGATTGAACCCGTGTCACGTGTCGTCAAAGTCTGGGCCGAGATCGACAACACCGATCTCGCGCTGCGTCCCGGGATGCAGGGCACGCTGATCGTCGAGTCACCCGCGTCGAAATAATCCACCAGACAAGGTGCGTGACGTGTCGCATCGAATGCCAGTCAATCTCCCGCAGACACCGGCGATCCAGAACGATTCCGGTTCGCCCCGACTCGTGTTACGCGCCGACATCGGGTTTCAGCGTCTCGAGGAAACCGGGCGTCGGGGCTGGGTCGCCCACGATCCCCTGGCGAATCAGTTCTATTCACTCTCGGACCACGAGCGGGATCTGTTGGCTCGCTGCGATGGCAACCACGATGTGGCCGAAATTCTCGCGGATTTCACCGCGCGTCATCCCGATCTGCATCTGACGGCGGACCAGCTTGTCGCGTTTTTGGCGTCCGCTGTTCAAAAGGGACTGCTCGTCCGTCGGGGAGTCTCCACACCTTCAACCTCGCCCATGGTGTTCATCAATTCAGATCCCGTCACCGTGATTTCGCGCACCGACGCCGCAATCTGGGCCGCTGACCCTGGTGTGCCTCGCCGCGCTGGTGGTGTGGGGCGCGATCGTCGCGATGATTCATCTGGAAGAGATCGCCCGGGAGACTCCCGTCGCGACCCGTTGGTTCACTCCGCAGGTTCTGGGGACGCTGTGGATCACGCTGGCGGTCACAAAAGTGATGCATGAGTTGTTTCATGCGTTGGTCTGTCGACATTTCGGGGGTCGCTGCCGGGAGATGGGGATGATGTTCCTGGTCTTCGCCCCGACGCTCTATTGCGATGTTTCGGACGCCTGGATGTTTCGATCCCGCACAGGGAGGATATTGGTATCGGCGGCGGGAGTTCTCGCCGAGCTGGTGCTGGCGGCGATCGCCGTCCTGCTGTGGACAGTCGCCCCCCCCGGACTGCTTCGCAGTCTCCTGATGTCGGTGATGGTTGTCTGCTCGGTCAGCACGCTGTTTGTGAACGCGAACCCTCTGCTGGGTTTTGACGGGTACTTTTTGTTGTCCGACGCGATCGCGATTCCCAACCTCGCCGCCCGGGCGTTCGGCTGGTGGCGCGACCGGATCCAGGGGTGGTTGCTCGACCTACCGACCGACAGAACCGATTCCACACCGCGGGAACGCTGGATTCTCCCAACTTACGCGCTCACCAGCGGGTTGTATCGAATGTTTGTCTCAGTGCTGATTGTCGTGACGCTTTCGCGCGGGCTGTTCCAGGCCGGCCTGGAGTCGGTCGGCGGATTGCTCACCTGGATGGTCTGTCTGGGATGGGGGGTGTCCCCGGTCGCAATGACCTGGCGCATCGCGAAAGACTCCCGACTTCGCCGACTGGTTGACCCTGGTCGGCTCGCCACCGGGGGATTGGTCTGGCTGTGTCTGTTGATCCTGGCGCTGCTGGTTCCGCTGCCCCGCCGGGTCGGCGCGGTCTGCGTGCTGGAATCTGCCGGTGCGCAGAGTGTCTTCGCAGGTGTTGAGGGGGAGGTTGCGTCGGCGATTCCCCCGGGAACACAAGTCGGCAAGGGGGATGAGATCCTGCGACTGCGGGATCTGCGGATTGAACTGAATCGGTCGCGACTGGAGACCGAAGAACAGGTGCTGCAACAGCGACTGATCGGGGTTCGGTTGCAGCGTGCCGACCAACCGGACCTCGCCGCTCTGGTCCCCGTCCTGGAGGAGAGTCTGGCGGGAGTGCGCAAACAACTGGCGCTGGCCAGGCTGGAGGCACAAAATCTGGTAGTACGGTCACCCGGTGCCGGCCGTGTGCAGGAAGCGCCCCGGAAACCCCAGCGCGCCGACTCCACCGAGGGGGAGGAAGCATCGTTGGAAACCTGGCGGGGATCGCCTCTGGATTCGGAAAATCGGGGGTGCCACCTCGAGCGTGGGGAGCTGTGTTGCCAGGTGGGATCCGATTCGTTGGAGGCGACGCTGCTCGTCAATCAGGCCGATGTCGACCTGTTGCGGGTAGGACAAACAGTGGAGGTGCGGACCGGTGCCCGGTTGCAGTTTCGCCTCACGGGACAGGTCGTGGCGATCGGTCAATCTCCGATCGCGGAGCTGCCGATGGAACTGGCGACTACAGCGGCGATTCCCGCCCGACCCCAAGCCGGGCGGAACGCGGTCCCCCTCGAACCGCACTATCAGGTGCGGGTGGAATTCGAGGATCCACAAATCCCTGTGTCGCGGGGCACCACCGGGTCGGCCCGGGTGAAAGTCGCCTGGGCGTCGGCCTGGAGACAGGTTCTCGATTTGCTGCGGCGGACCCTGCGCGTTGACCTGTGATTGATTTGTTCCCCCTGTCGGGTAAACTCAACTGCATGTCCCATGCGGACGTGCGGTTGACTGGTGAACCTGGCCTGGGGTCGGACAGAGATGGCTCAGCTTAAAGACGACTGGGAAAAAATCCCGACGCGGGGAGGGAAAGAGACCGTACAAACATTGCGGGCTCGCAGGATCTTCGCGACGTTGTGTCTGGTTGCGCTGGTCACGATGTTCATCTACCTATTTGTTCCCAAATCGCAATTGGTGCGGGTTGTCGTCCAGCACTACTCGTCTGGAGGGGTGGACGTTGGCGGAATCGACGCATTCGCCAAGCCCCCGATCAATGATTGGATGACCGACACCGCGTCGAAAAATGTCGAGATTCACACCAGTACTTCAACTTCGGCCGATCGTTCCGGTTCGGTCCCCAACTCCAAGGACTCGCTGCTGGATGTAGTGTCGGCGCAATGCAATTCGGCGGGCGAATTCGACACAGTATTGGTCCTTCTCTCTGGGACGGCGGAACTGCGTCTGGAATCGCCAACGTTTGTCGGGGCCAGTGATGACCAGATTAAGAATGTGTTGAAAATACTGCGGACAGTGGGAAAAGAGGGATTGCGGATTCTCTGCCTGGATCTCGGTGAGTCGGTGCCACGTCGCAACCTGGCGACATATCAGGTCGCGATTGAAAACCTGCTCAAATCCAGTGTGAACACGGATGGGAAGGCGAAACCTCACGAAGTCGCGGTCATTCTGTCCA
>JAPLOC010001157.1:13703-18518 GCA_026692825.1 Planctomycetota bacterium
ATTTTGACTTCGAATCGCGAACAACGTTTTTTGGGGCGCGGTTGAAGGCGATTTTGACTCATCCCGAGGGGGCGTTTGATTCGCAGCAAAAAGTCATCAACGAAAAGCGCACGGTGAAACCGGTTGACCTGGTGCAGTCGCTGACCCGGTATTGTCAATTGAACGCCGAGGATCCCGCGATCGGTGGCCAATCCCAGACGGTGACACTGCTTCCTGCGAAGATCCTGGATTCCAAATTCATCCAGAACTTCGTGATCCTCAATTTCGACCCGCCCAAGTCGGAGGACAAAAGCGTTCCGGTACCCGAGCCGAAGTCGCAAGAGCCCAAAGGCGGCAAATCGAATGAAGCGCAGCCGCAGGACTCGAAGCAGTCGGCATCCCGTCGCAATCCTCACCCGATCCCGACGTTTCCCCGTCAGCCGGTGCTGGCCTTTTTCCAAGCCGCGGCGGACGGGCCAAAGTCGGGGGGGAAATCTGAGGTCGAACCGAAGGGAAATCCCGATGGGGAGCGGGAGGGGAAGCAGCCTCCCGCGCGAGATCCTGGCCCCGATGGCGAAGCGCCTGAGAAGACATCGGATGAATCGAAGACAGCGAATAAAAAGCCGGCGGCACAAGGGGGTGCGAAGGTTCCGACTCCCTCGACCGAACCTTGGATTCAGGCGTTTGAAGAATACGATCGACTGCTGAGCCGGGAACCGGGGAAGCGCGCTCCCGTCGCGGTGACAGCGCTCGAGCTGGGCCCGATGGCGCTCCGTTCCTATGGCCGGCTGCTGGCGAACAAACACCGCGAGCAGTGGCTGGCCCGGTTGGCGGATGCGGCCGGCCTCCCCCCCGCGGCGGTCCCCTTCAATCCCAAGGATGCGCAGATCCAACTGCGAGACCTCGCCGACTGGTTGAACTCGCGGCAGCGGATCCAGTCCCCCGATGTGGTGAAACTCAACGACGGCCTGCAGCAACTGATCGCGTGGGGGGCGGAGTTTACGCAGGTCAACGAACCGGAAGCGATGCGCGAACTGCGAGACTTCCAACAGAGGTTTGACGAGTTACCCGCGGACGCGCAACAAAAGGTCGCTCAGGTTCTGAACGACGCCCATCTGGTTCTCTTTCTGATCCCCGAACTGATGCGCTGGCTGGAATTGCAGGGGGATACCAAGCTGGTCCTGAATTCCGATTGGGACGACGTGAAACGAATTGTCGACAACGCCGCGGAAACGATTGCCGTGTTGAGTCGCACCGATGGGGCGATTGTCACGCTTTCGGAACGAGGTGATCTCGAGCCAGTGACCATCGCGAAGGATTTGCGGGAGAATCGGGAGCAACTCGAAGCCCATATTAGGCAGACGGTTGCGAGACTTGAGAATGCCTTGCGAAAATCGCCCCGTTCGGCACCAGCCCGGCATGCGGCCGAACGATTTCTGTCGACATTGCTTCCGACTGCGGCGCAACGTCGGCGGTTGTGTGATGCGATCACTCAACCACACCTGCCGGCTGATCCACTCGCTCCTCCCGCGAAGGCGGACGATTCCTCAAATGGCCCCGCCTTGGTTTTCAACCCGTCGGGACCGTTGAATGTGAAGGATGTGAACAAGAAATGGGATGATCTGGTGACAGAATCGATTGAGAAGCAATTCCGTCCGACCCTAAATCCAGAGGGAGTCGCCCTCCCGGGAATCCCGGGGGAATGGCAGTATTTTCAGAAGTTTGAAAATGTTGACCCCGACTCGGAGTCGCTGCCATTCCTCGCCGCCATTCTGTCACCGATTCCCGACCAGCAACTGGCAGTCGGCTCAAAGAGCGTTCCCGCGTATCAGGTTCGCAATTCCCCGCCACCGGTCCGACTCCCCCGCCTGGAGAGTTTTCGGTTTGACGGCGCGCCGCGCGTGGTCCATTTGTCGCCATCGCACCTTGAGGAAGTATTTACCATCATTTGGGAGTGTAATGTCCAACCCACGGATTTGAAGTGGGAACCGCCCACCACGAGCAAGGGGTTTCGACTTGACGAATTGAAAAATGACGCGAAGTCGAAGAGTGGAACGGTGAACTTTCGGATCAGGCCGCGCGAGGGTTCGACGAGCGACGGGAGACCCGAAACAATCTCCATCNNCTGGGGTCCTGGTGGCCGGTACCGCCGCAAACAGGAGGTGACCGTGGATCTGGTTCCGAAGGATGTGGTACAGCTCGTTTTGGAAAGTCCGGAGGGGGCCGCGAAGAATCTCGATCCGGCGAGTCTGGACCAGATCTGGATCTATCCCGAACGTAAAACGCCGGTTCGACTGGCGGCGCTGAACCGTTACAGCGAGGATGTCCGGATCGACGCCATTTTGTACCGCGATTCCGACCGGAATTTGCCGATCGCGACAGTCTCCAATGTTGTCGTGCCCAAGGGAAAGACGGCCCGCTTGCAATGGAAGGAACAGGGGGCACCTGCCGGAGATGCGGGAGCCAAACCACCCGCCGCCGCGCCCGCTCCGGACGCGACCTGGACTCTGGATCCCAAGTCGCCCATGCTGTGGGCACGGATTACCATCAGAAAAGTGGACGACAATTCGACACTCGATTCGCGAATGGTGGAGATTCCGGTCCGGACCATGCGACCGTTGAAGTTTGTGTCTCTCGATCCCAGTCTGGAGACCGGAAAGTTTCAGTTCACCCTGACTTCACGCCGCGACCGATTCGCCCTCCCGCGCGACCAGATGGACAATCCCGTTCAGGCCGAAGTTATGGGTCTCGACGCGAAGGGGGATTTTGGCGCGGTGATTGGCGGCAAGGTTGAATTGACGCTGCCCGCCGCCAGCCTGCGGAAGGGGTTTTTGATCCCGTTCAACGTGGCGAACGTCGCCCGGGGAATTGTGTTTGAATACGATCCCGATCGCAAGCAACCCTTGGGGATCAATCAGACCCTGCAGGTGCATTTGCTGAAACTGTCGGCTGTTCTCGAAGAGCCGCTGGAGGCGGGGACGGACAAGAAGACGGAGATCCGTTACGAGCGGGGCGAGAATGGAAAGCCGTGGAACTCCGGGACGGGACTGACCCAGACCCCCGCCGCGATCTTGGAGCGCAAGATTGACGCGGTCATTCGGAAAACGAGCAAACTGAAGCTGACACTGGCCGTCGACCTGCCCGCGAACGATGACGAAAACGACACGCCGCACACCATTGAAATTGGCGTGGAGGGGGTTCCCTCCTCATTCCGGCCGATGAACCCGCACCGCAATGAAACGATTCACCTCGCGCAAACGCCGGTGGACGGTGAGTTGGTGTTCGTTGCGAAAGCGGTCGACTGGGAGTTGGAGCTTCCATTCCTGTACGCGGAACGACTCGTGCGACTTGTCGCTCGCATTGACGGAATGGATACGGGGCTGGCGACGATCCTGGTCGATTCGACGCCGCCCAAGGTTCTCTCGGCTTCACTGGATGCGAAGGGTGAGACATTGTCGTTGAGTGTAAAAGCCGAAGATGCTGTGTTGGGTGACGCTGTGGAGAAAAAAAATGCGGAATTTGGATCCTCCAATGTCGAACAGGTCGAAATTGAGATTCAAAAGCCCGATGGGAGTTATGGAGAAAAGAAACTGGTCGCCAAGATTGACAACAAGACGCAGCGGTGGATCGCTCGGGTCGAGCGGAAGGAGTTTGAAGGGTCGGACAAGGCGCGCGTGAGGGTGACAGCGATCGATTATGCGGGAAATCGATCCATCCCTGCCAAACCGTTCGAGCTTTCCCTGCCAAAAATCAGCGCTTCACCGAAACCTCAGGGAACGCTGGCTGTTAAACTGTCACCGTATAAGCGGGGAACGGCAGAGGCTGAGAATTGGGTGCAATCGCCCCCTGGAGAAAAGCCCACGACGCCAAATGAAAAAGGGGAGTATGTGTTCGATAAACTCGCACCGGGCAAGTACACCATCCAGTTCCAATACACCACCAGCTCGCCGAAAACGCTGATGAACTCTCAACCCACACAAGTCGAAATTCTATCCGGAGAAGTGACACGGGTCACACTGATATTGAAAGAACCTAAAAAATAGCGTCGTTTGATCAACGACCGCTTCGCGAAGAACCCGCCGTCAAACCAGAGATTCCGCCAACTCGAGGACGCTCCCAAGCCCCCGGCATCCGCGACTCCACCCAGGTCGCGCGCCAAGCCCGCGCCTCCGTCCCGCCCGGACGCCGACGATCAATGGCAGGGGGCCGGGGCGGGAACACGCCCTAAAACACCTGCCGCCTCCTCCACCGAACCGTGGTCTGAGCCAACAAAATCCAATCGCCGGGGCTGGTCGCGCGGAGAGAAAATGATCGCGGCGTCGGTTCTACTGGGGATTTTTCTCGTCTCGTTTGTGATTTATGTGTTGAAAACGACCACCCCCACCCCATTGGTCGTTTTCCCAATACCGAACTACGGCTCGATTGCCAACGGTCCATTGGAAACCCTGGCTCTTCCCCCGCTGGATTGGGCCGCCGAGGATCGCAGTCGACTGGTTACGAACTTCCCCCCTCCCGAACCGTACCGTGCCCGATTGTGGGAGCGTCAGGGCGTGACGGCGATTGACCCACCGCCTGACACAGCCGCCCCCAAGTCGAACGCCGATCGCGCGAAACAATTCGCGGCGCAGTTGAGAAAGACACGTCCCGGTGGGCCGGACGAAAACGTCATTCTGGCCTACCTCTCGGCTCACACCCAGGTCCGACTATCGACCGAGGGAAAGGCCGAGGATAAGCTGGAACCGTGCTTGATTTTTGAGAATGACGATCCCCTGCACCCCAAGTCATGGCTCACTCTGGAAGAGCTGCTCAAAGCGCTGGCACCGGAGGGTGATCAAT
>JAPLOC010001158.1:0-10849 GCA_026692825.1 Planctomycetota bacterium
AGTGTTCCGCTCGACACAACGGCTGTGGCAAAAGATCCGCCCGTTCTGTCAGTTCCAGGAACCAACGGACCTCGACCGGGACGACGAACGGATTCTGGCGTGTTACAAAGAGATGCACCGGCAGTATTTCGCCGACCGGGATCTGATCCCCCAAGGCCACTTGTGCGAAGTCCGCTACGAGGATCTCGAACGTTCACCGCTGGAGACGATGGAGCGGGTCTATGGCGAACTGAGCCTCCCCGGTTTCGACGCCTTTCGGGTGAAATTGTCGGAGTACCTGGAGAAAAACGCCGGCTACCAGAAGAATCGGCACCAGCCCTTGCCGCCAGAACTGGTCGCGAAGATCAATACGGAATGGCGAAAATCGTTTGACGAATGGGGATATCGGCGGGAAGAGCCGGTCTCCCCTGCTCAGCCGGCTGCCGCAGGATTTGAGGCCGGGGGATTGCCTGCGGCGGCCTGACTACCATCCCCCTTGCGACCAACAAAGAGGTAATACGGAGCGCGAAGCAGTGGCACATACGGGATACGTGCCAGATGCTCCGACTGTGTTTCACGTTCGAATCGCTGGTTGAGATACGGCAGGTGGTCGCGACTCAGGTGGACGTTGTCGGTCGCGAACCAGACGGGGACGATCGAGCGGGTGAACCACGAGTGGCGCACCTGCCCGACGTCGAGGTATTTGCGTGACGCGTAAAAGTCGACGACGCCGATCCGTCCCCCGGGCTTGAGAATCCGCCACGCCTGGTCAATTGCCGCGAACCAGTTGGGGATCATCGTCAAAGAATAGGAAAACGTGACGAGGTCGACCTGTTCTTGCGGTGAGTATTGGGTCGCGTCGGCGTGAACCGTTTCGACTTGCGTCCAGCCGCGCGCCGCGATGCGTTTGTCGCACTGTTCCAGCAATGGCGCGCACAAATCGACGACCTGAACTTTTCCGCAATGGGAGAGCCAGGGGGCCCACTCCAGATTGGCACCCGTCCCACCGCCGAAATCGACCCAGGTCGCTCCCACGGGAGGATTCAATCCCGAGATCAACTCCTCGCGTCCTTTGAGCAATCGGGCGCGGAACGAGTCGTAATCGCCGGCTTGTCCCTGGTAAAAACTGTCGAGGCGGTCGGCGTGGGTTTTTCCCCGCACGGGAGAGAAGGCCAGGTGCCACAGGACTCGCAGGTCGGAAGTAAGTGACATGAAGCGGGCGGGTGATCAGGGAGTGAAGCGGGCGATGGAAAAGTGGCCGTAGGTATGCACCCGATCGAGCGGATGCAGCCGGTCGGCCAGTTCCCGATCATACGTCAGCAGATCGCCAACGGCGCGTTCCCGTCCCTGATAATTGACCCGCAACGGGTCGATGAAATCGGTATTTGTCCCGCCGGAACGCCACAGAAACTTCGCGTCGGGAGCGGCTCGGTCGACCAGCGCCTGCCATTCGTCGCGCAGCCAGTCAATCCGATAGGTACTCAGCCAGTCCATGTGGTCAAGCAACACGAACCTGTGAATGGGTGTCCCCCCTTGCTTCAAGAAGCCCGCGACCGAATTGGTATGAACTTCGATCCGATCAACGAGACCACCCTTCAGTTTTTCAAAATTCTCCCGCCGCAGGTATTCGGGACAGCACGACGTGGTGTAGTGGCCTGTGAGATACACCCGCCAAAAATAGTTATCGTGCAATGGGAGCTTGGTGAAGACAGATTCGACACAGTCTTCAATGAAGGTGGCGATCCCCCCTTCATAGGTGTTTTCCACCTGTTGCCTTTGCGGTCGCGGAACCCCCAGCAACGAGAGCGTCGTGTCCCGGCCGACGAACCAGCGAACCAGTCGATTCCAGACTACTGATTTGAGCTCGCGGTTGTAGATTTCCTGTTGCTCCTCGACAGATCGCGCATTCAGGATGCGCTCGACGCCCTCGCGAATCCGCAGTACGCGATCGACGTAGCGATTGATCGTTCTGGCGAAATAGCCCGCGGTCCCGTGAAAATAGAACGAACTCCGACCCCGATTCTTGCGGAAGAATTTGATGTTGCGATCCCAATATCGCCGGGCAAACCCATGGAGTTGCGGCCGCAACGCGTCTTCGTAAAGTTCGCGATACCGTTCGGTCGCGCCCATTCCGAACAGGCTGAAAAAGTCCTCGTGGCCGAGCGAGCGGATACCCGCCAGCTTTAACGCCAACAACGCGTTTTGCCGGGGGTTCATGTCGACGCAGTGAACCTTCCGGGGTTCCGTCAGCGCGTAGTCCAACGCGTTGCACCCAGCCGACGTGATCACCAGAATTTCATCGTCTGGTCCGGTGTCGAGCGCCACCCGGTCCAGCCGGGGATCCTCCCAGCAGGTGTTGTAAACCAGATTGTGCTGGTGGACGAGCTGGAACCAGAAATTACTGAACCGGTCTTGAAGCTTCATGCGGTCGTGGCGGTGGCCTGTTCGCACCCTCGCTCGGCTACCGCCGTGCCCGCCGCGTAGCGCGGCGGAGCGAAGTCGAACAGATCAGTCGGATTATGGACAGGTATTTCATCGGAATCGGACAACGCGTTCCATTGGAACTCATCTGGAGAGAATCGACCTCCCGTGGTGGCAGGTTCGAATCCGCGGCGCGGTTCCGACTGATTCAACGGGCGGTGAAGCAGTTCGAAAGTTCCATCATTGTACTCGACGAGTGCCGTGCAGCTTTCGACCCAGTCACCGGTGTTGTAATAGTCAATCCCGTTGACCTGGGAGATCTTCGGGGTGTGGATGTGACCGCAGATCACACCGTCGCATCCCCGTTGAAGGGCATGCCGGGTGAGGACGTCTTCAAAGTTCCCGATGAAGCTCGTCGCCTGCTTCACTTTCCGCTTGATCGCCGCCGACAGCGACCAGTAGCCGAACCCCAGCCGCCGGCGAACCGCGTTGAACACCACGTTGATTCCCAACAGCAGGTTATAACCAATGTCTCCCAGTTTCGAGAGCCACGGAGCGTGCGCCACCGCCGCGTCGAACTTATCTCCGTGCGTGACCAGCACCCTGCGCCGGTCGGCAGTTGTGTGAACAAATTCGTCGGCGAGCTGAATGCTGCCGAAGTTTTCGATGAATGACCTCAGGAATTCATCGTGATTCCCGGGCGTGTAATAGACGCGGGTGCCCCGCTTCATCAGATCGACAATCCGCTTCAGCAGATAGGTGTAGGTGTCGTTCCAGTACCAGCCACGCTGCAATCTCCAGCCGTCAATGATGTCTCCCACCAGGTACAGATGCTGCGGCTGCTGGTTCTTGAGGAACGCCAACAGGGCCTCGGCATGAGCGTACTTGCAGCCCAAATGGGCATCGCTGATGAAGACCGATCGAACGCCGTTCATGGGGATTCCTGTGGGATTCAAGCTTGGCCCGAGAAATGATCGGCAAGTCGAATGATCACCCCAGAGTCCCCTCGGATCACCACGTTGCCCTCCCCTTTCAAGTCGAGCCACTCGGAACGCGTGGGGCGGCGGCGACAGGGGCACTGTTCACCCGAACGGGTGCCCCACCGTCTCCCGACGAGACCACTCCCGGATCGCGAAGTGCCAACTCCTGCACCTCCACCCGACGCACCCGCGTCGCTTCCGCATCGAGAACAACCAGTTCGTGCCGGCCGAGTCGGATCTTCTCTCCAGGAACCGGAATGTGGCCCAGGAGTTCGACCATCAACCCCCCCGCCGTATCCGACGTGATGTCCGCCGGGATCTCCACGTGGCACTGTTCCACCAGATCGTCGAGTCCGCACAGCGCGTCGACCAGAAACCGACCATTCGATCTGCGGATGATCATCGGAAGTTCGCGATCGAATTCATCCTGAATCGGTCCCACGACTTGTTCGAGTACGTTTTCAAACGTCACCATCCCCGACACGGTGCCGTATTCGTCGACCACCATCGCCACGTGCGTCCGGTTCTTCTGGAACTCGCGGAGCAACACATCGAGGGGCATCGTCTCGGGAAAAAACGGTAGTTTGCGAACGATTTCGGTGAGACTCGGCAACGATTTACCCGTATGGATGATCGACAGCAAGTCCTTCGCATGCACCATCCCCACCACCCGGTCCAGATCGCCGTCGCACAGTGGGAAACGGGTGTACTGCGAGTCGGCGATAATCGAGATGTTCTCCTGCATCGCCCGCCGGTTATTCAGGTAGACGATGTCGCGCCGCGGGACCATGACCTGCCGGGTGACTTTGTCTTCCAGGTCCAGCACATTCTCCATCATCAGGCGTTCGCCGCGCGTCACCTCTCCACCTGCGGCCGACTCGGCGAGAATCAACCGCAGTTCTTCTTCCGAGTGAAGTTGTTCGTGGCTTCCGGTGACCCGAACGCCAATCGCTCGCAACATCAGATTGCTGGAGGCGTGCAGCACCCAGATGAACGGCCACAACAGCTTGTAAAAAATCGCGAGTGGGAACGAAACCGCGAGCGTGGTCGATTGCGCCGCCCGAATCGCCATGATCTTCGGAACCTGCTCACCCAACGAAATATGCAGGAACGTGATCAGCATGAAAGCCAGCGGGATCGTGACATACGGGGCGGCCCCGTCCCAGTGCAGCCAGTGGAAAAGTGGCTCGAGGAGACTTCGTGCGACCGACTCGCCGGCCCATCCCAGTCCCAGGCTGGCCAGCGTGATTCCCAACTGGCATGCCGACAAGTAAGCGTCCAGGCGATTCAATACATTTTTCGCGATCGACGCCGCCCAGGATCCTTGCCGCGCCAACTGTTCGATCTGACTGAGGCGAACCTTGACCAATGCGAATTCGGCGGCGACGAAAAAGCCGTTGGCGAATACCAGGACGGCCACCAGCAGCAGTTGGAGAAGCGTGGTCACGGCCGAGGGGTGATCGACTGCGGCCAACTCCTCAGCAGCCAGCGGGAGACCGAGTGTGAACGCCGACAAAAGGATCGGGGACATTGTTGGGGTGTCCGACACGGGGAATCCCCCGGTGGACTTTGGGCCTTTCGAAAGGTGATGCCGCGACTGTTCGTAGTGAACAGGCGATTTGGAACTCGCCGGTATTGTCGCTCCCGAACGGGCGCAAAGCAACCCGGTTCACGGACCGGGAGCGTGACTCAGCCGAAGGAGTTGCTACACTGAGGGGACGCGACGGGCTTCGTCTCCTGGTGTACCGCCGTCCGATTCGCGTTCTGCCGCTCCTCCAAAAACACGCCCATGCCGGTCAAAGTCCGCTGTCCAGGTTGCCGCAAGGTGTTGACCGCCCCTGATGCCGCCCGTGGCAAGGCGCTCAAATGTCCAGAATGCGAAACCAAGGTGCGCGTCCCCGAGGAGGGGGGCGACGATGCCGGCTCGTCGGGCAAAGCAACCGCGAAGCCGAAGCCCAAGGCAAAGACCATTGAGGACGACGAGGATCTGCTGGCGAAACTCGACGTTTCGAAAGCGATCGACACCGGGGCGAGCATGTGCCCCAAGTGTGGTGCCGAGATCCCCGAGGGGGACGAAGAATGTCCGAAATGCGGAGTTGACCCAACGACGGGGCAACTGAGCAAGGCGGCGAAACGCCGGAAGAGCTTTAAAGGGGTCGACCCGAAGGAGTTCTTCAAAGTCGTCTGGGGCGACTCGTGGCGATTCAGCATGGAGAATTTCGTCACCGTGATGTTGACGATGTTCTACCAGTTGTTTTTCATGTCGTTGTATGGGTGCTGCGCCTATATGGTGCAATGGTGTTCCGACACACCGCCCAAGACGTTCTGGGCCTTTCTGGGTGTTTTGTCGTCGCTCGCGTACCCGGGCTGGATCTGGCATCTGAATGTCGAAACGATCAAGTTGACGACCGTTAAAAAGTCGTCGATGAAAGATGTGAAGTTCGACATGTTCACGGCGTTCGCGCTGGGGATCAAAATCTACGTCTGGATCTTGTCGCACATCTGGATGCCATTCGGGCTGCTGTGCCTGCCGATCTCGCTGATCCACTTCGCGATGCCGGTCTCGGGGAAAGCGTGGCTGGCTCCGTTCACCATGAAGATGTCATTGAAGCATTTCGGGGCGGTCGCGTACTACTGGTTGATCCGCTTCGTGTTCACCCTCGTGGCGATGATCGCTCCACTCATCGTGGTGGCGATTTATTTCAAGCCGATCACGGAAGCGATGGAGCAGGCGAACTACAAAGACATCGAGACATTGCTTTGGATTCTGGTCAGTATCGCCATCGTCACCTGTTCGTTCCTCTCCTCGTTCATGGAAGTCTTCATGGCGCGGGTCATTGGCCTGATCGCATACTACTTCCGTGACACGCTCGAACTGCAAACGGTTGTCGCCGAGAAAAAGTACGTCAAGAAACAGGTCAAGGTCGACAAATTCGGGAACCCCATCAGATCGCCCCTGGCGGTCTGGGGCCCGGTCGTGTTCGCGCTGTTTGGCGTCCTGCTGGCGGGCAATGTGATCTGCTACTACGCCACCGGAAAACAACACTTCCTGATGCCGGATTCCTGGGCGCGGGGATTGGGCATTCTCGACTAGCACACACTTTCGACAGGACGCGTCATGGCGGAAAAAGATCTGTTCGACGACTCGACGATGACCTTCGGCGAGCATCTGGAGGCGCTGCGCTCGCACCTCTGGAAGGCGATCATCGGGTGGCTGATTGCCACGGTGGCGGCTTTCTGGCTCTCGAAACCGGTGATCATTGAAATCCAGCGTCCGGTGATCGGGGCGATGGAGACGGTCTTCATGCAGACCGGAAAGAAGATGGAGGTTGTCGATCCCAACATTGTTCAAGAGGTCGGCAATGTGGGGGTCATCGACAAGATCAAGAGCTGGCTCTCGGGAGAAAAACCTGCGGAGGCGAGCCAGCCAACCCCTCCCCCGGTCGACCCCAATATGCAGTTGGAATTCGACGCGCTGGAAGTGCTGCGCTCATTGCACAAGTCGGATCCCGAACGGTACGACCCCGTCCCCGACGACGCTCCCCCCGCACTGGTGAAAATCTCGCTGGTCGACACCGAGTTTGGAAAACTGATTTCAGGGATCCGCTACGACTCGCTCCGCCCGCGAACGGACGGCGTCGACGAGGCGTTCATGATCTACCTGAAGGTCTCGCTGGTGGTTGGCTTCGTCCTCGCCAGCCCGTGGATTTTCTTTCAACTGTGGTGCTTTGTCGCCGCCGGGCTGTATCCCGCCGAACGGAAATACGTCTACCGCTTCATGCCGTTGTCGATTGGGTTGTTCCTGGTCGGGGGGGCGTTCTGCTTCTACGTCGTGATTCCGTACGTGCTCAAGTTCCTGTTCCAGTTCAATGTCGAACTGCAGATGCGACCGGAAATCAAGATCGGCACCTGGATCATGTTCGCGCTGGTGGTCACCTTGATGTTCGGCCTGAGCTTCCAGTTGCCCCTCGTGATGCTGGTTCTCGACAAGATTGGCCTGGTCCCCGCCCGGCTGTTCCGCGAACAACGGCGGTGGGCGATTTTGATCATCGCGTTTCTGTCGATGGTGCTGACCCCGGCCGACCCGGTGAGCATGATGGCGATGATGATTCCCCTGCTGATTCTGTACGAGTTCGGAATCCTCATGTGCGGACGTGGTTCCGGGAAGACCAGCCCGTTCGAAATCCAATCCGCCTGACCTCCTCCCGCTTTCGGGTCTCTTCGCCACGTGACTTCGATGTTCCCCGACGACTCGAGCGGCCCGCGGATTCTTCCTCCAGAACCGCGGACTCCGCTCACCGAGGAAGCGGTCCGTTCCTGGATCGAACACAACCTGCCGACTGCCGACTTCGCCGGCCGGCGGGTTCTGGTGATCATCCCGGACGCCACCCGGACTGCGCCCCTCCCCCTGCTGTTCGCCGCCGTCCACGCCCGGCTGGCACCGGTGGTCCAGAAGCTCGACGTGCTGGTCGCGCTGGGAACACATCCGCCACTGGAACAACGGCAGATTTGCCAGTTGCTGGGATTTCCCATCGAGGACCGCGAGCGCCTGTATCCCAACGTCGGGTTGTTCAACCACGAATGGGACAACCCCGATCGACTCACGCTGCTGGGAAACCTGTCGTCGACTGAGACGCGGGAGATTTCCGCGGGACTGCTCTCGGAAGAAGTCCCCGTGAAGATCAATTCGCGGATCGCCGACTACGAGACATTGCTCGTCGTCGGACCCGTCTTTCCGCACGAGGTGGTCGGTTTTTCCGGTGGCAACAAGTACTTCTTCCCGGGAATCGCCGGCCCGGAAATCCTGAATTTCTTCCACTGGCTCGGGGCGCTCATCACCAACGCGTCGATCATCGGTGTCCAGCGGACGCCGGTCCGCCAGGTGGTCGACCGGGCCGCCTCCCTCATCCCCAACGAACGCCGCTGCCTGGCGTTTGTGGTGTCGCCCAAGGCCGAGATTTACGACCTGTTCTACGGCACCCCCGAGTCCGCCTGGGCGGGTGCCGCCAAACTCTCGTCGCGGGTTCACATCACCCGCGCGACTCGGCCATTTCAGCAAGTGCTTTCCTGTGCCCCCCCGATGTACGATGAACTGTGGGTCGCTGGCAAGTGCATGTACAAGCTGGAGCCGATCGTCGCGGATGGTGGCGAATTGATTATCTACGCGCCCCATCTTCATGAAATCTCGGTGACGCATGGTGGGTTGATTCGCGAAGTGGGCTATCACTGTCGCGACTATTTTCTCAGGCAGTGGGAGCGGTTTGGTCACATTCCGCGGGGGGTTCTTGCCCATTCGACCCATGTCTTCGGTCAGGGGACCTATTCGGCGGTCGACCGGGTCGAACAGGGCCGGGTCCGGGTGACGCTGGCAACCGGTTTGCCCGAAGCGCTCTGTCGGGAGATCAATCTGGGCTATCGGGATCCGAAAAGCATTGACATCGAATCGTTCGCCAATCGCGAGCAGGACGGGGTATTGCTGGTCCGGAAGGCGGGGGAAATGTTGTATCGACTGAAACACGACACTCAACCAATCCAGGAGACACCATGACCACCCCACCCGCCGCGACCAGTCGCGAAGATCTCGAACAACGCCTGGAACTGGCCCTCGCCATGGCTCGTGAGGCGAGCGCGTTCATTCTCTCGCACTATCAGTCCTCGTCTCTGGCGGTGGAAAACAAGCGCGACAGCAGCCCCGTCACCATCGCCGACCGGGGAGCCGAAGAACTGATTCGCACGCGAATTATCGCCCAGTTTCCCCACGACGCCATCCTGGGCGAAGAGTTTGGCGAACAGCCGGGCGAGTCGGGATTCAAGTGGATCCTCGATCCCGTGGATGGCACGAAGTCGTTCATCCATGGTGTGCCGTTGTTTGGCACGTTGATTGGCGTGGAATTCAACCGTGAATGTGTCGCAGGTGTCTGCCACTTCCCCGCGATGAACGAAACCGTCTGGGGTGGCCGGGGGTTGGGGGCGTGGTGGCAGACGAACGACGGTTCGATTCGTCCCGCACGCGTTTCGGCCGTCACGGAACTTTCGAAGGCGACTGTCTGTTTCACCACGGTGCAGGGTTACGCCCGGGTGGGGCGGTTTGATGTGTTCGAGTCGCTGGTTGAAAAGGCGCAGTTGTTGCGCGGCTGGGGCGATTGCTACGGCCACATGCTCGTGGCGACCGGTCGGGCTGACGTGATGGTCGACCCGCTGATGAATCCGTGGGACGCGGCGGCCCTCGTTCCAATCGTCACCGAAGCAGGCGGACACTTCGTTGACTGGATGGGAGAGTCGTCGATTTACTCGGGAAGCGGAATTTCGGTGAATGACAAATTGCGCGACGCCGTGCTGAAGATCACCCGCGGCGCCGCCGGCCCCCGCGCCAGTGCCGCCCGATAACGTGGATTTTAATCCACGCAACCGCAAGAGACCTGTCGTATCCGAGCCGCGCCCGTCAGGAAGCGGTTATCGGATACCGCTTCCTGACGGGCGCGGCTCGGATACAAAGTTCACCGATGACCGCCCGGACGCTCCATCAGTTTCTTGCTGACCCACGTCACCCAGCGACGTGGCGTGAACCGAACGCTGAACGCCAGCAGCCAATTCATGAGACCCGGAATGACCACTCGGCGTCCCTTGAAGAGCGCCTTGTAACCGACGTCGACACACCGGGCGACCGACATTCCGCCACTGCGAAACAGCCGACTCTTCCCCACGTCGGCCCGTGCGGCGAAACCGGTCGCTACCGGTCCCGGGCACAGACAGGTCACGGTGACCCCGGTCCCGCGCAGTTCGCTCGCCAGCGCCTCGGAGAATGACAAAACGAACGCTTTGGTGGCGAAGTAAATCGCCATCCCTGGCCCGGGTTGAAACGCCGCCGTCGAGCCGACGTTGAGGATTCTCCCCGATTTTCTCGCGAGCATTCCCGGCAGCAACCGCCGGCACAGCTCGGCCACCGCCGTCATGTTCAACTGCATCTGGCCGGCAATCTCCTCTTCCGGCATCCGCGCGAAATCGCCCGCGACGCCGAAGCCGGCGTTGTTGATCAGAACCGCGACCTCACTCGCTTGGTCCGCCAGCAAATCGACAACCCGCCGTGGTCCCGCCGGGTGAGACAAATCGACCGCCAGCACCTGCACCCGCGCGTGATACTGCCGGCGCAATTCGCCCGCGAGCTTCTCAAGACGGGCATGCGACCGGGCGACCAGCGCCAAGTCATACCCGTTCTGCGCCAGGCGACGGGCGAATTCCTCACCGATTCCACCCGAGGCTCCCGTCACGACGGCGAGCGGACGATTCGAAGGTTTCGGAGCGGACGACACGGCAGGTTCCGGCAAAATCCAAGGAACGGGGACAGGTTGAAGCGCAATCGCTGGCGACGCGACCTCATCCTAACCGCTCCCCCCGCAATCGAACACCATCAAAGTCGCGGCCCTTGACCCGGCCCGAGCTGCCGCTCAAGGTCGCGCACGCCCGCTCCC
>JAPLOC010001158.1:10988-16537 GCA_026692825.1 Planctomycetota bacterium
GTCGCGGCCGGCTCCACCTCGGAGTGAATCGTTCGCGGTCCCGTCGGTCAGCAGCGTCAACCCAGTCAGCTTGAACGTACCGCCGGCTCCGACGCCGCTTCGCAGGTTGGCGACGCGGGTGTCGTAGTCGATATCGCTACGCGCCCACTCGGCGACAATCGCGCCGATCGCCGACCGGTCGAGGACTTTTGTCGACTCGTTGTAATACGTCGTGATTCCGCCGACCACAATGTCGTCGTCTTCACCACCGTCGAGCGTGTCGACCCCCGTCCCGCCAAACAACAGGTCACGACCGCCGAACCCGAACAGCGTGTCGAGGCCGGCACCGCCGAACAGGACGTTGTTCAGGCTGTTCCCCTGGATCGTGTCATTGAGCGTCGTTCCCACCACCATCTCGAACGAGTCACCCGCCGACAGCCGCAAGGTGAGATTCGCATTCAAAACCTGCGGCACACTACTCGCCAGGTCAAGCATAATCGACTGCGTGGTTGTGGTCGAAAAGTCCAGCAGGTCATTTCCCTGCCCGGCGACTTCGACCACCGTATCACTGCCGAGCGCGGTGTTCGCGGTGAACTTGAACGTGTCGTCACCCAGTCCGCCGGTCAGCACGTCATCGCCAGCGGCTCCGGTCAAGACGTCGTTGCCATCACCGCCGTTGAGGTCGTTCGCGAGTGTGTTCCCGGTGAGCGTGTCACCCAGCGCCCCGCCAATGACGTTTTCAAAGTTGGTCGCCGACCCCAGGTTGACCGACAGATTCACATTCACCACCTGCGCGGTCGCCGTCGCCAGATTGATCGTGACGGCGGTGCTGACCGTCCCAGAGAAGTCGAGCGTGTCGATCCCACCCCCTGTCTCGTTCAGCGTATCGGTCCCAAGTGCCAAGTCGGCGGCGAAGGTGTAGCGATCGTTGCCGGCACCACCAATCAAGGAGTCATTCCCCGCCCGCCCGGTCAACACATCATCCCCCCCATTGCCGGTGAGCGTGTTGGCGTTCGCGTTCCCGGTGAGCGTGTCGTTGAGATCGCCACCAATCACGTTTTCGAACGTGGTGGGAGAACCAAGCGTCAGCCGCAGGTTGGCATTGACCATCTGCTGCGTCGCGACCTCCAGATTGACCGCGACGGCCTGAGTCGAAGTCGCCGAGAAGTCGAGCGTATCGACCCCGCCGGCAGACTCATCGAGTGTGTCACTCCCCAGAACCAGATCGGCATCGAACAGGTACAGGTCGTTCCCTGCTCCGCCGATCAACAAATCATCGCCGCCGGCCCCCGTGAGCGTGTCGTTCCCGAGTCCCCCCGCCAGCGTATTCGCCAGCGTGTTGCCGACCAGAATGTCATTCCCGGAACCACCGGTGACGTTATCGATCACGTCCCCGCCAGAGAGCGAAACGGTCGCGAATCCGTTGACGACTTGAGCGGCGATGCTGGAAAGATTGACGTTGAGCGCGGTTGTCGCCAGCGAGAAGTCGAGTGTATCGACACCGCCATTGGCGAGTTCCGTGACCGTATCGACTCCCAGCGCCGACGTAGCCGCGAAGACGTACACATCGTCGTCGGCTCCTCCGGTCAACGCGTCATTCCCCGCGCCCCCGACCAGCCTGTCGTTCCCCGTCCCGCCGGTCAGCGTGTCGTCCCCCGCGCCCCCCGTCAGCACGTTGGCGAGCGCATCCCCCACCAGCGTGTCCGCGAGCGATCCCCCCGTCACGTTGTCGAAAGCGTCGCCGGAGGAGAGGGTCAGGGTCAGATTCGCGTTGACCACCTGGGACGCCGTGGATGCGAGATTGACCGCGACGGCGAAGGTCGTGGTCGTCGAAAAGTCCAGCGTGTCAACGCCCGCGCCGGCACTTTCAATCAACGTATCCGCTCCCAACGCGGTGGTCGCGGTGAACACATACACGTCTTGCCCGTCTCCCCCCGCGAGCGTGTCGTTGCCGGCGGCCCCCACCAGCGTGTCGTCACCTGCGGAACCGGTCAGGGTGTCATTCCCCGCGCCGCCATTCAGCACGTTCGCCAGGCTGTTTCCGGTCAACACATCGTTGAGGGATCCCCCCGTCGCGTTTTCGAACACGTCTCCCGCCGATAGAACGAGCGTCAGATTCGCATTGACGACTTGCGACGTGGTTCGCGACAGATCAAGTGTGACCACCTGCGTGGTCGTCGTGCTGAAGTTCAGCGTGTCGATACCACCGGTCGTTGTTTCCGTCAACGTGTCGGTGCCGAGCGCCGACGTCGCGGCGAACGTGTAGGAGTCGTTCCCGTTCCCCCCGGCCAGCGAATCGTTACCAACCCCACCCACCAGCGTGTCGTCTCCATCACTCCCCATCAGAGTGTCATTGCCGGCGTTCCCGGTCAGAACATTCGCCAGCGCGTTCCCGGTCAATTGATCGTTGAGCGCTCCCCCCGTGGCATTCTCAAACACATTCCCGGCCGACAGGGTCAGCGTCAGATTGCTATTCACGACCTGTGCAGTGGTCAGCGACAGATCAACCGTCACCCCCGCCGTGGTTGTCGTTGAGAAATTGAGCAGGTCGGTTCCCGCTGACGCAACTTCAACCACCGTGTCGCTGCCAAGCGAGACACCGGCGTTGAACGCGTACGTGTCATTCCCCGTCAAACCAGTCAGCAGGTCATTCCCCGGTCCCCCGGTCAGAACGTTGGCGCTGGCGTTCCCCGTCAGCGTGTCGTTGCCGGCACCGCCAATCAGGTTCTCAAACGTCGTCGCTGATCCGAGCGTCAGCGTCAGGTTGCTGTTGACCACCTGGGCAGTCGCCAGCCCCAGATTCACGGAAACACCCTGGTTCAACGTCGTGGAGAAATCGAGTGTATCCACACCGCCTCCCGTTTCGTCCAGGATGTCGCTCCCGAGTGCCGTGTCGGCGTTGAACGCGTACACATCGTTGCCGGCTCCACCGACTAGACGATCGTTTCCTCCACCACCGGTCAACGTATTCGCCAGCGTATTCCCAGTCAAAACGTCGTTCTTCGCGCCACCGACAACGTTTTCGAACGCGGTCGCGGAGGCGAGAGTCAACGTGAGATTCGCGTTCACTACTTGCGACGTCGTCAGCCCGAGGTTGAGCGTGATGGACTGAGTGGTCGTCGCCGAGAAGTCGAGCGTATCCACGCCGGCACTGTCGGTGACAGTATCCACCCCCGTCGCCGAGTCGGCGGCGAACAGATACACATCGTTCCCCGCGCCACCTGTCAACGAATCATTCCCGGCACCGCCGATCAGAGTGTCGGCCCCCGCCGCCCCGGTCAGCAGGTCATTGCCTGCGTCGCCCGACAGCCACGCCGGGAGTGTGATCGTACTCCCCAGGCTGATCGTGTCGTTCCCCTCCTGGCCAAACGCGACAATTCGCCCCGTTGGCGAGAACGAACCCAGGGCGGTTCCGTTCAACGTCGCCGTGATCTTGCCACTCACCAGCGCGAACGCCAGCGTGTCGGCACCCGATGTGCCGCCGACGACGAGGTCGGTTTTCGTTGGGTCGAAGGGATTGACCTCCAGCACCGCCGTCGCGACCGAGACATTCTTGCTGACGGTCGTGACACCGCCGTCTTTGTCCGTCAACGTCACCTGGACCGTGTAGTTGCCATTGGTCGAGTACAGATGGCTTCCGGAAACCGTCCCCGCACCCAACTGCTCGTCGACGACACCCGCGCTCGTCGTTCCGTCTCCCCAGTTAATCAGTGCCGTGTGGGTGTCCCCCGTCCCCGCGTCGGAAAACGGCACCGAATAGGTGACCGTCTGACCGCGCACAAACGTCGCCAATCCGGTAATCGCCCCCGCGACCGGTGCCACATTACTGGCGGTGACAACCAGACTGTCTGAGGCGCTCAACACACCGTCGGAAATCGTCACGTGAACCGTGTAGACGCCGTTGTCCGCGTAGCGATGCGAGTTCGTCAGCGTGCCGCGGGTGGTTCCGTTGATCGGCACCAGCACTCCCGCCTCTGTCTTACCATCTCCCCAGTCGATCGTGACCGACACCTGACTCAGTGGAGCGACGGCGGTGTATCGCGCGGCCGGCAGTGTGACGAGCCCTCCCTCAGCAACCGACTGGTCTCCCCCCGCTTCAACCGCCAGCCGGATCAGTTCAGTGTCGCCGAAGTCGAGGCCGGTTCGGGTCTGCCCCGGCGTTACTGTCACGATGTGTACGCCCAGTGTGCCGGCAGGCGACACCGTCGTCCCGCCTCCCGCACCGCTCTCATCGCCCGGCAACCCGTCGTACAGGGTGCGAATCAGTCGCAGGTCGTTCGCCGAGAAACCGGTCCGCTCGTGGGAATAACGCCCATCCATCATGTCTTCGCCCGGTACGAAGTCGGTGTGCCCCAGTCCCAAAGCATGTCCGATTTCATGCGCCACGACGGTGAAGAAGTCGTACGTGCCTGCCGGATCGCCGTTTCCGGAGACGTCATCCCATTGGTCCACCGCGTCAAGCCACGCTTTACCCGCTGTGATTGCCCCCCCTCCGACACCGGCAACCGGAGTGAATGTCCCCCCTCCCAGCGCCAGCGTCCCGCGCGGCGCGCTGGTGTAACCCAGGGCGGCCAAGTCCCCCACTCCAATCGTAATGATCGCACTCTCAGGAGCGGTCGTGTCCTGAATGAAGTTCAGGCGACCGTTGGAAGCGACTTCCCAGGCGTCAAACACCGTGCGGGCGAGCGCCACTTGAGTGGGCGAAATCGTGTTCGCATAACCTCCCAGTGAGCGGAAATCATACAACACGTCGATCACGTCGGGAGTCGCCAGGTCGGCATCGCGCCAGGTGTATTTCGCCCCGGTGCCAGTGTAGAACGGTTTGTCCCCCGGCCCCTGGTCTCCCGGATGATAATGGCCTTCGAGCAACTGGCCGTCGGCGGTCGAGACCCGCGAGACTTCGCCCACGTACTTGAAGGCGTTCTCGGGAAGTCCCCCGCATCCGCAATGCGTCTGGAAGTAAATGGCTTGCGACGTCCCCTCCGCAACGTCGATCACAGCCCCGGTCGGAGCGGACTGAGTGACCGCGACTCCCAGCGCGTGACCAATCTCCCGCGCGACCACCGTGAAGTAGTCCAGCGTCCCCGAAGGATTGCCATTGGCGTACGTTGTATCCCAATGTTCCGAGGAATCGAGCCAGACGACTCCGGCACTGATCGACCGTCGGCCGTCGACCTGAGTGAACACGCCAAGAATCCGCTGCTGACCCGTGATCTCATTCGAATATCCATTGAGATCGCGGAAGTCGTATCCAATCTCGATGACATCCGCCGTCGCCGGGTCGGCGTCGGCCCAGGTGTAGTCATCGCCACTGCCGCCGGTCGCGCCGTCCGTGAAGTCATCAATAACCGTGGCGCTGTCGGTCGTGCCGAACGAACCCCCCAACGTCGACGACGTTCCCGGAAACGTCTGCTTCCAGTCTTCGGGAAGAATCTGCGAAACGACATAGGTTCCCGCCGGCAGACCGGTGAAGGCGTAGGCTCCGTTGGTATCGGTGGTTGTCGTCAGCTCACCGGGATCGAGCGCACCATTCCGATTGCCGTCCAGAAACACCGTCCAATTCGCCAGTA